>JAYZAP010000038.1:0-2499 GCA_036339655.1 Pseudomonadota bacterium
GGTGTCGGAGATTTTGACGACCGTGAGGCGGTCATCGGTGCCGAGTTCGGCGGCCGAGACCACGCCGATACCAAGGCCCGCGGCGACCGCTTCATGCAACGCTTCGCGGCTGCCGATTTCCATGACCACCTGAGGAGCCACCCCGGCCTCGGCTAGGGCGTCTTCGATAATCTGCCGGGTACTTGAGCCTTCTTCGCGAAGGATCATAGGCTGGCCCTCGAGTTCTGCGAGGCGAATCCCACAGCGCTTGGCCCAGGGGTGGTTTCGCGGCATGAATAGCACCACTGGCTGACTGGTCAGGGACACCGCGTGGAATCGGCGGTCATCGTCGATGCGGGCCACCACAGCGACATCGGTGCGGTACTCGACCAGGTCGCGCAACACCGAGCGCGAATTGCCCATGGCCACGGTGACCCGCACCCGGGGGTAGCGCCCGATGAACGAAGCCAGCAACCCCATGACGAAATACGGCCCATCCGCGCCGGCCCGTAAGTGTCCGCCACGAAGTTCACGGGCCGCGGCCAACAGTTCCTCGGCCTCTTCCTCGAGATCGAAAATACGCCGGGTAATACTGTAGAGGCCGCGACCCAGGTCCGACAGGCTCACCGTCTGGCCGCTACGATGAAGCAGGCTGGCGCCGTAGCTTTCTTCCAGGGCCTTGACCTGAATGGTGACCGCCGGTTGGCTCACGCCAAGGAGGCGTGCCGCCTTGGTAAAGCCACCTTCGGTGGCGACCGCGTGAAAGGCTCTGATGTGTGCATGGTTCATAAGCCAAGAATATCATGAATATTAGAATTAATAATTTGATTTATAGGTGGATCCGCCGTCATAAAGCCGCCACATCGTCATCCCTGCCTGCCAAGGATCGAATATCAAAGATGGACCAGGACGAACCTCTCCTCCTGACACCCGGCCCCCTCACCACGTCGCGCGAGACCAAGGCGGCCATGCTGCGCGACTGGGGCTCCCGCGACACCCATTTCATCGCCCTGAACGCCCGCGTCTGCGAGCGGCTTGTCGCCCTCGCCGGCGGCCAGGACAGCCACGTCTGCGTACCGGTCCAGGGCAGCGGCACCTTTGCCGTCGAAGCAACCGTCGGCACCCTGTTGCCCCGCGGCGGCAAGATGCTGGTGCTGGTCAACGGCGCCTATGGCAAGCGCATTGAGAAAATCTGTCAGATCATGGGCCGCGCCTGCACCACCATTGAAACCCCCGAGGACGTACCCAACGACCCTGCGGCGCTCGATTCGGTGCTAGCGTCGGACCCGGACATCACCCATGTGGCGGCCATCCATTGCGAAACCACGTCAGGTATTCTCAATCCCATAACGGCCGTTGCCGAGGTCACCGCGGGCCATGGCCGGCGCCTGATTATCGACGCCATGAGCGCCTTCGGCGCCATTCCCCTGGACGTCCGCCATATTGCCTGTGACGCGGTGGTGGCGTCGAGCAACAAGTGCCTGGAAGGCGTGCCCGGCATGGGCTTCGCCATCATCCGCCAGTCAACCCTCGAAGCGGCGTCCGGCAACGCCCATTCCCTGAGCCTCGACCTTCACGCCCAATGGGTCGCCATGGAGGGCAACGGCCAGTGGCGCTTCACGCCGCCGACCCACGTACTCGCCGCCTTCGACCAGGCCATCGCCGAACACACCGCTGAGGGCAGTGTCGCCGGCCGCGGCGCGCGCTATGAACAGAATTGCCGGCTGCTGGTCGAGGGCATGCGCGACATGGGTTTCGTGCCGCTGCTGCCAGACGGGTTGCAAGCCCCGATCATCGTCACGTTTCACAGCCCGGCCGATGACAATTTCGATTTCGCGGTGTTCTACGACCACCTGCGCCGGAGCGGCTACGCCATCTATCCCGGTAAATTGACGGTTGCCGAGACCTTCCGCATTGGCTGCATCGGCCAGGTCGGCGAGGACGACATTCGCGGCGCCCTGGCGGCGGTCAAAGACACCCTGTCGGTCATGGGGGTCGACAACCGCGCCCGGCCCTGGCGGCGTGAACCTTCCATCAATCAAACATCTGCAACGGAGACCACGAATGAGCGCTAACGACGATTTTGTTTTCAACCGGAGCTACCGAGGTAAGGTCAAAGGCCTGATTCTCGACTGGAGCGGCACCACGGCGGACGCCTATGTTTTGGCCCCGGCGGTGGTGTTCGTCGAAGTTTTCGAGAAGCACGGCGTCGAGATTTCTATGACCGAGGCCCGTGGCCCCATGGGCCTACGCAAGGACTTGCACATTCTTGAACTGACCAAAGTGCCGGAAATCAGCGCTCGCTGGGAAGCCGTCCACGGTAAGACGCCGGACCAGAAAGATGTCGACGCCATGTTCAAGGATTTCGTCCCCATGCAGCTCGACTGCCTGCGCAAGTACACCACGCTGCTGCCCGGCGTCGCCGACACCATTAAGACCCTGCAAGACCAGGGCATAAAAATCGGCAGCACCACCGGGTTCCTCCGGAGCATGGTCGACATCCTCGAAGAGGACGCCGCC
>JAYZAP010000039.1:0-3901 GCA_036339655.1 Pseudomonadota bacterium
ATCACCGACGACAACGGGGTCATCGGTGTCGGTGGCGTCATGGGCGGCGAGGGCAGCGGCTGTCCCGAGGGGACCACCGACGTGTTCCTGGAAATCGCCCTGTTCGACCCGGTTCGCACCGCCGCCACGGGCCGCGCCCTGGCCATCGAGAGCGACGCCCGCTACCGCTTCGAGCGCGGCGTCGATGCCGCGTTCATGGCGGCGGGCGAGGAGACTGCGACTCGGCTCATTATCGAGCTCTGCGGCGGAGAGCCGAGCCATGCGGTGGTTGCCGGCGGCCCGCCCGATGGCGCCCGCGAATTACCGTTCCGGGTCGAACGGGTGGCCAGCTTGGGCGGCGTCGAAATCGCCGCGGACACCTGCGGCGCAATCCTTACCGGTCTCGGCTTCACCGTGTCAGACGGCTCGGTGACCGTGCCCAGTTGGCGTCCCGACATCGAAATGGAGTCGGACGTGGTAGAGGAGGTGCTGCGGGTCCGTGGCTTCGATCGTATCCCGCCGCTCTCCATGCCGCGCGCTCAAGGCGTGGCGCGCCCTGTGCTGACGACCGGCCAGCGCCGCGAGCGTTGGGCAAAACGCACCCTGGCGGCGCGCGGCCTGGTCGAGGCGGTGACCTGGTCGTTTGTCTCGGACAGCCAGGCGCGGCTGTTCGGCGGCGGCGGCGGCGAGTTGCGCCTGGCCAACCCCATCAGTTCAGAGCTCACTGACATGCGGCCCAGCCTGTTGCCCGGCCTGGTTGCCGCGGTCGGCCGCAACATCGACCGGGGTTTCGACGATGTGGCCTTGTTCGAGGCCGGCCATACCTACGCCGACGACAGCGAGGCCGGCCAGGCCCTGGTCATCAGCGCCGTGCGCCGGGGCCGGACGGTCGAGCGCCACTGGGCCGAGCAGCCGCGCGCCGTGGACGCCTTCGACGCCAAGGCCGACGCCCTGGCTGGCATCGCCGCCTGCGGCGGTCCCGCCGACAAGGCGCAAATCAGCGCCGACGCGCCGGCCTGGTATCATCCCGGCCGGTCCGGCGCCGTGCGCTTGGGGCCCAATGTGCTGGCCCATTTCGGCGAGCTTCACCCCCGGGTGCTTAAGGTCCTGGACGTGGAAGGGCCCCTAGTCGGGTGCGAGATTTTCATGGACGCCCTACCCATCTCCCGGGTCAAGGCGACCCGGGCCAAGCCGAACCTCAAGCTGTCAACCCTACAGCCAGTGACCCGCGACTTCGCCTTCGTGGTTGATGAAAAGGTGCGCGCCGACGACCTGGTCCGCGCCGCCCGCGGCGCCCACAAGACCCTTATCGATGACGCCCGGGTGTTCGACACCTATCAGGGCGCCGAAGTCGGCGACGGCAGGAAGTCCATGGCCATAGCCGTCACCCTGCAGCCCTATGAGCGGACCCTGACCGACACCGAAATCGACGCCGTTGGCCAGCAGGTGGTCGCCGCCGTGGAAAAAGCCACCGGCGGAACGTTGAGGAGTTGATGACCGACCTCGCCCACATCCGCAATTTCTCGATTATAGCCCATATCGATCACGGCAAGTCGACCCTGGCCGACCGGCTGATCCAGCGATGCGGTGGATTGTCGGAGCGCGACATGCGTGAGCAGGTGCTCGATTCCATGGCCATCGAGCGGGAACGCGGCATCACCATCAAGGCCCAGACCGTGCGTCTGCCCTACAGGGCGGCCGACGGCGAGGACTACGTGCTCAACCTCATCGACACCCCCGGCCATGTGGACTTCACCTACGAGGTCAGCCGCAGCCTGTCGGCTTGCGAAGGCTCCCTGCTGGTGGTCGACGCCAGCCAGGGGGTCGAGGCACAGACCCTGGCCAACGCTTATCTCGCGGTTGACGCCGACCACGAGGTGGTGCCGGTGCTCAACAAAGTCGACCTGATGGCGGCAGATCCCGCGCGAGTGCGCCAGCAGATCGAGGAAGTCATCGGCCTCGACGCCTTAGAAGCGGTGGAAATTTCGGCCAAGACCGGCCTTGGCATCGACGCCGTGCTCGAGGCGCTGATCAAGCGCCTGCCGCCGCCCGAGGGCGAGCCGGACGCAGCCCTCAAGGCCCTGCTGGTCGACAGCTGGTACGACGCCTATGTGGGGGTGGTGGTACTGGTGCGCCTGGTCGACGGCACAATCCGCAAGGGCATGAAAATCGAGATGATACAGGCCGGCTCGGTCTATCAGGTCGAGCGGGTCGGCGTCTTTACCCCCAAGCCGATCGAAGTCGATAGTCTCGGGGCCGGCGAGGTCGGCTTTATTACCGCTGCCATCAAGGCGGTGGCCGATTGTGCCGTGGGCGACACCATTACCGAGCAGCGCGCCCCCACAGCCCAGGCCCTGCCCGGCTTCAAGCCGTCGATCCCGGTGGTGTTCTGCGGTCTGTTCCCGGCCGATTCAGCCGACTACGAGCGCCTGCACGAGAGTCTGGCCAAACTGCGACTCAACGATTCGAGCTTCCATTACGAGGCCGAGACCTCAGCGGCCCTGGGCTTCGGCTTTCGCTGCGGCTTTCTCGGGCTGCTTCACCTGGAGATTATCCGCGAGCGCCTCGAGCGTGAGTTCGATCTCGACCTGACGACCACAGCGCCCAGCGTCATCTACCGGGTGGTCAAGCGCGACGGCGCCACCGTCGAGCTCCACAACCCGGTCGATATGCCCGACCCCATGGCCGTTGAGCGCATCGAGGAGCCGTGGATCCGGGCGACTATCATGGTGCCCGACGAGCATCTCGGCGCGGTGCTGTCGCTGTGCACCGAGAAGCGCGGCGTCCAGCTCGACCTGACCTATGCCGGCAGCCGGGCGATGGCGGTCTACCGCCTACCGCTCAACGAGGTGGTCTACGACTTCTACGACCGGCTCAAATCGGTATCCCGGGGCTACGCCAGCTTCGACTACCACATCGACGGCTACGAGGCCGGCGATCTGGTCAAGGTCGCCATCCTGGTCAACAGCGAGCCGGTCGATGCCCTGGCCCTGGTCGTCCATGCGGCCAAAGCCGAGAGCCGGGGCCGGGCCCTGTGCCAGGCGCTCAAGGACCTGATTCCGCGCCAGCTCTTTCAGATCGCCATCCAGGCGGCGATCGGCGGCAAGATCATCGCCCGCGAAAGCGTCCGGGCGCTGAGGAAGGACGTCACCGCAAAGTGCTACGGCGGCGACGTGACGCGCAAGCGCAAGCTTCTCGACAAGCAGAAGAAGGGCAAGAAGCGCATGCGCCAGGTCGGCAACGTGGAAATTCCCCACGAGGCCTTTCTCGCAGCGCTCAAGGCGCCCGAGGCGTGAGGCCAGGAGCAGCCTTCAACGCCTGCGGAACATGGGCCGGCGGCGGCGTCGGCGAAACGCCCACAGGACCAGGCCGCCGGGCACGCCGAGGACCAGCCAGGCGGGCAGGGTGAGCAGCGGCACGATGACATCGAGCCACAGCCACGGGCTGAGCCGCTGCTCGATGGCGGCACCGAAGCCGACTAGGCTGTTGGCGTTGACGGCGACCCAGACCTCGCCCACCGATGCCGCCTGATAGACCCCGTCGCGGCCCCAGCGGTACAGCTCGAAGACCAGCGCCACCAGAGCGCCGAACAACAGCACCCCGCCGACAACCCGGCCGATGATCACCCGCCGCGTCATGAGCTGTTGCCTGTGATTGCCATGGCCCGAAGCTTAGCCATCCGGGGCGGCGCAGGCAAATCGCCGCCAATAATGACCATGGGGTGGCGGCCGAGCGTTTTGCATCGCCATGGGCCCCCGGCTATATTACAAAGGCCCGCGCTAGGCACAGGAGGGGTGGCCGAGTGGCTTAAGGCGCACGCCTGGAAAGCGTGTTCACCGAAAGGTGTCCGGGGTTCGAATCCCCGTCCCTCCGCCATACCGCCGTCCAGGGCCGTCCAGATACATACATTAAATGATTGAAT
>JAYZAP010000040.1:0-3725 GCA_036339655.1 Pseudomonadota bacterium
GCTCACCCTTCATCCTCGATGCCGACAACACCCGTCGCTACTCGACCATGGCTGACCTGCAGGACTTCCATCGGCTGGCTTACATGACGCCCCATATGCATCTCACCGGCGGCATCACCTGCGAGCCGGTCGACCTGCCGGTGCCGACCCGTCACCTGCATATCGCCTACAGCGCGATTAAGTACTCGGACAAGCCGTACATGGGGTCAACCACCAATGCCGGCGGGCGGGCCGACGACAACGTGGCCATGGCCAAGATCGTCATGGGCGATGAGTTCGTCGAGAACAACACGGTCTTGGTCTCGGTGATGAACTGCAATTCACCGTTGCTGTGGGACGAGACCATGCTTTCGGCGATCAAGGTTTATGCCTGCCACAATCAGGCCTCGATCGTCGCGCCCTTTGTGCTCGGCGGCGCATCGACCCCGGCGAGCAGCGTCGGCTCGGTCGCCCAGCTCAACGCCGAGGCCTTGGCCGGCGTCGCCTTCGGGCAGATGGTGCGGGCAGGCGCGCCGATTATCTACGGCCAGTTCCTGGCCCCGGTGTCCATGAAGTCGGGGGCGCCCATGGCCGGCACTCCGGAAGTCTGCTTCATGAACTACATGGTCGGCCAGTTGGCCCGGCGCTATGGCCTGCCGTGGCGCTCCAGCGGCATGAACACGGGATCGAAGCTAGTCGATGCCCAGGCAGCCTATGAATCCAATATGACCATGCATTCGGTGCTGCTGTCGGGGGCCAACTTCGTGTTCCATGCGGCCGGCTGGCTCGAGGGCGGGCTGACTGCCAGCATGACCAAGTTCGTGCTCGATGCCGAGCAGATCGCCATGTACTACAAGTTCGGCGAGGGTATCGACCTGGACGATCTCAAAGGCGCCATGGAAGCGGTCCGCGAGGTTGGGCCGGGCGGCCATTTTCTTGGCACCGACCACACCCGGGAGAATTTCCAGAGCGCCTTCTTCATGCCCGAACTCATGGACAACAACAGCTTCGAGCAGTGGGAAGTCGAGGGCAGCAAGGCCGCCGACCAGCGCGCCGCCGAGAAGGTCCGGGCAATGCTGGACAGCTATGAGGAACCGGCCCTCGACCCCGCCATCGACGAGGCGCTCCGCGATTTCATCGCGCGCCGCGAAAGCGAACTCCCCACCACCGTCACCTGAGTCTGTCGAAGGATGGCTACAGGAAAAAGCCCCGCCAACGCTGGCGGGCCTTCTTACTTGTTCCCGGATTGGGCGCCTACCTGGCACCGTCACGGTGGGAGAAGGATGGTTGACGCCGCCGCCAGACTGCCTGACCGGCGACCCCATCAACCGTTCGTGGACGATGATTACGCGTTCTGGATGCGATCTCCATCGCTCTCGATCTGGGCGAAGACAGTGCCCCATACCGAGGACGGGAGCCTGCGTGGCGAATGAACGCAGGTCGCCAAAGGCGACCGTCGTCCTAATCTAGACTCGGCTCACCGTCACTTCGACGCCGTGAACACTGGTGCTTGCGCCCATGTCGGTCTTGATGCCGGGGTTTAGAATATTGACGTTGGCGCGCGGCCCTTCGCGCTTGGGCCAGCGGCCCTTGTGGCTGAGCGCCACGCCGCGGGGAATGATATCGCTGATCGCGACCGCCAATTCCAGGCTGCCGGTGTCGTTGGACAAGGAGACTTGGTCGCCGAGTCCAAGACCGCGCGCGGCGGCGTCGTCCGGGTGCAGGGCGACGGTGGCCGCGCCGAGCTGCTCGGTGACCTTGGGGTCGTTGGCGTAGGAATCGTTCATCAGCCACGGCGACGCCGGCGACAACAGGCGCAGGCGGCCGCCCAAAGGGCGTGGGTCGGCGTGGGGCAGGGGCGTACGCGGGAGACCGTGGGCCGCGGCCCGTTCGCTGGCAATTTCAATGCGCCCGCTCGGCGTCGGGTAGACGCCATCGGCGAACGGCACGAACGGCTCGTCGAAGACGGCCACGGTGCCGACCTGCTTGAGCGCCTCGAAGCCGCCATCGACGCCTAATTGCGCCGCCATGGCGTCGATCATCACCTGGTCCTGCTCTAACAACTCCGGCTCGTTGAAGCCCATGTCCTGGGCCAGACGGCGGAATATTTCCTGGTTCGGCAGGGAGTCGCCCATGGGCTCGGCCGCCTTGGTCTGGGCCGAGGCGGTGTAATGGAAATACGACGTGACGATGTCGTCGAACTCGAGGAAGCTGGCCGCCGGCAGCACGATGTCGGCGTAGTCGGTGGTGTCCGTGGGAAACAGCTCGAGGACCACGGTAAACAGGTCGTCGCGAGCCAACGCGCGATGGAGCCGCTGCTGTTGCGGGCCGGAGGCGGCGACGTTCATGTTCCACGAGATGAAGGCGCGGGACGCCGCGCTGTCCTCGAGTCGTTCGGCCAAGTCCATGTGACTGATCGACGGCACCTCGGCCCGGGCCAAATGCGGCGCCGACAGGTAGTCGTAGTCGAAGCCACGCTGGGCCGAGCCGTTGAGGTAGTATAACCCGGCGCCCGGTTTGGCCATGTTGCCGGTAACTGCGGGCAGCACAGCGGCGGCGCGGAAGGCATTGCCGCCCATGGGTTGGCGCTGCATGCCCTGGCCGAGCCACAGTAGTGACGGGCCCGTACCGTAAATCCGCGCGGCGTCCTCGATGAGCGCTGCCGGCACCCCGGTGGCGGCCTCGCCCCAGGCTGGGTTGCATCCCTCGACCGCCTCGACAATCTCGTCCCAGCCCAGGGTGTGGGTGGCGATAAAGGCTTCGTCGAGCAAGCCGTCGCGGCGGATCACGTGCAACAGGGCGAAGGCCAGGGCGGCGTCGCTGCCGGGAAACGGCTGCAGGTGCAGGTCGGCCTGCTCGGCGGTCGGGTGGCGCACTGGGTCGATGACGATGACCGTGCCCGGTGCCTCGCGCAGCCAGTGCTTGTGGGCGTGGGGCGCCGAGGCGTGGGGGTTGGCACCCCACACGACGATGCAGGCGGCATCCCTTGATTCGCGTGGATCGAACCCGACCACCGATGTGCCGAGAGTGTAGTTGAGCGCCACATGGCCGGCGAGATTGCAGATGCTGTCCGGGTCGACTTCGGTGGCGCCGAGGCGGTTGAAGAAGCGGTCTGGGAAACTGCCGGCAAGCATCGAGCAGGTGCCGGTGTAATGGGCGTGGATTATTGTCTCGCCGCCGGCCTCGTCGACGATCGATGTCAGCTTACCGGCCACCGTCGAGATGGCCTCGTCCCAGCCTATGGCCTCGAACTGACCGGCACCCTTGGCGCCGACCCGGCGCAACGGTGTGGTCAGCCGCTGCTCGGGATCGAGAAACACACCGTTGTAGGCCAGGGCGCATTTGCCGCAGAGAGCGCCGCGCGACGATGGGTGATCCGGGTCGCCAAGCACTTTGGTAATCTTGCCGCCACGCTTGATGACGACGATGCCGCAAGCGTCGTAGCAGTCGCGCGGGCAGGTGGTGTGAATGAGTTCCTTGGCGCCGGGCATGGCTTGCGGTCCTTCCGAACACTGTGAGAGGGCCGAAGCCTATCATTTCGGACTATCTAAGCCCACCCTTGCCGATGATTTGCGGCCCGGGAGCATGGTATGTACGGAACCCGAAACCACCAGATAAATACTGACCATGCGACCGGCACAAGACCCATCACCCGAGGTGCATACTGGCGCCACGGGCACACCCTAACCATCCCTGTCTCCGGTGATCAGGCGCCCGACCTGTGATAGACTTCCCCCAGACCAATT
>JAYZAP010000041.1:0-2664 GCA_036339655.1 Pseudomonadota bacterium
CATCGGCAATGGTGTGGGACGCGGCCACGGATTAAGGGGACGTGGCCTTCGGTGGGGCATCTGAGCGTTTTGGCGGGCGTCGCGGCGCTTGCCCGATGTGGTACATCGCGCGGCGCATCACGCCTAGCCAAAACGCACATATGCCTCCATCAAATGACCCTATATGATCGGAAGAGGCTCTAGCTTTCCAAAATTCTGTCGATCCCCGGCGTGCGGTAGCCGTCTTTCGACCACAGGACGGGGAAATAATTCTCGTCCATCTTGTTGTCGGTCAGGCGCTTGTAGCGACTGTAGACGTTGCCGTTGAAATCCCCCAGGTGGCCGGGAACGTACTCGGCCTCGGTCGACATGGCGTGGAGCACCAGCGCCCGCCGCGGACGTTCGCCGTTGTTGGTCGCCGAGCCGTGCCACACCGCGCCGTGATGGATCGAGCCGCCGCCCTTGCTGACCACCACGGGGATGATCTCCGGCTCGACCCCTTCGGCGGTGGCGGCGGCGTCCATGTATTTGCGGTATTCCGCGGGCCCGTGGAATTCACCTCGCGGTTTCGGCACCGCCCAGCTGTGCGAGCTCCGCACCACCTCCATGGTACCGCCGTCGGCGCTGGTATCGTCGAGGGCGATCCATAGGCTTATTAGCTCCTGTGGCGTAAACCAACTGAGGTAGGCGTTGTCCTGATGATAGCCCAGGGGACGCGCGCCGGGCGGCTTCCACAACACGTTGTCGGACATGATGCGGATGCCCGGCCAGCCCGCCAGGGCGGCTAGGGTGCGGCCGAAGTCCTCGCGCAACACCACCCGGGCGATGTCGCCGTCGGCCTTCCAGCCGTTGCAGATCTGCCGGGTCAGGGAGGGATCGCCGGTTTCCTGCTGCCAGTTGACCTCGTCGGGCGTGATGCCGGTGGCGAACTCGCCCCGAAAAAGACGGTCAAACGCTTGGCGCAAAACCTCGACGGTCTGGTCATCGATGATGCGGTCGAGCATGACGATACCGTCGGCGTGAAACCGCTCAATCTGTTCCGGCGTCAATGCCAATTCGGTCACGGTGCGGGTCGCCCTTACGGCAGGCAATCGAGATAGGTATCGACGTCCCAATTCGAGACCTGCCAAATAAACTTGTTCCATTCGTCGCGCTTGTACCAATCGTAGATGCCGTGGAGGTCGCCGGGTAATGCCGACTTGATGACATCGTCGTCTTTGAGTTCGTCGAGGGCATCACGCAAGGTCGTGGGAATGCGGTCGATTTTCTCGCCCGAGGCCATGACTTCAGCAAAATTTCGCTCTTCAGGCTCACCGGGATCGATGTTGTTGACAATGCCGTCGTCCATGGCGCGCAACAGCGCCGCCTGCATGAGATAGGGATTGACCATGGAATCGGCGACCCGGAATTCAAAGCGGTCGGGACTGGAAACGCGAATGGCGCAGGAGCGGTTTTGCAATCCCCAACTGGACCCCACCGGCGCCCAATTGCCGGTGTCGTTGAGGCGGCGGTAGGAATTCACCGTCGACGCGCCGATCGCCGTCAGGGCGTTGAGGTGCTTGAGCATGCCGCCCAGGGCATGACGTCCGGTTTCGGCCGGCAACCAGACCTCGTTGGTGTCGCGGAACTCGTTGACGCCGCCGTGGCTGTAGCTGAACACACTTTCCATACCCGGCAACGGCGCTCCCACCAGATGGGCGACCTCGGCCTCGCCGCCGCTCCACAGGGAGATGTTGTGGTGGCAGCCGTTAGCCGGCATTCCCATGTAGGGTTTCGACATGAACACGGCGAGCAGGTCGAACTCGCGCGCCACCTGGGCGCAAATCTGGCGGTAGGTGGTCAGCCGGTCGGAGGTTCGCAGCGCGTCGTCGTACGTCCAATTGAGCTCGATCTGGCCAGGCGCGTCCTCGTGGTCGCCCTGGATAATGTCGAGGCCCATGGAGATGGCGTAGTCGTAGACCCGTAGCCAGACCTCGGAGAGCTGCTCGAACTGATCGATGTGGTAGGCGTAGGGCTTGGTCGTGCCCTTGTAGGGCTCGTTATCATCGCCGGGTTTTAGCCACAGCATTTCGGGCTCGCAGCCGACCCGCAAGTGCATGCCGTGATCAGTGCGGAACCGGGCGTCGATCCGCTTGAGGTTGCCGCGGCTGTCGCCATCGAGATACTGGCACGGCTTGTCCGGGTCCTCGCGGCTGTAGAAGCAGGTGCAGAAGACCCGCGCCATGCGCTTGTTCCAGGGCAGCTGGCAGAAGGTGTCCGGATCTGGCAGGGCTAGCAGTTCGGACGCGTTCGGAGCGAATCCGATGAGATCGCCTTGGCGGTCGGCAAACACATTGGTGACGCCACCGATCCAGGTCTGCACACCCTTCTCGGCCACCTCCTCCCAATGGCGCGCCGGCACCGCCTTGCCCATGATCCGGCCGGTAATCGAAATATACTGGTAATAGATGTAGTTGATTCCCAGTTCCTCGATGTGGTCACGGACCTGGCTCACCAGTTCGGCACGTCCCGGTTCGGCCAGGCACCTGTCGAGATCGTTGTTCCCGGTCATTCGCTCGCTCCTCGCTTAAACTGCCTCAATGTAGCGCTCCCGCTCGGCGGCGCTGACCTCGCGCCTCAGGGTGATGTCTTCGGCCCGGCGCGATTTGACGAAGTGATCAATGAAGACATCACCAAAGATGTTTC
>JAYZAP010000042.1:0-8047 GCA_036339655.1 Pseudomonadota bacterium
GATGCGCTTCTGCTCGTCGCTCGGCCTGCCTGGACCGCAGAAATAGGTCCGCGAGATGTCGGCGCAATAGCCGAACGGGCCGATCAGGTCGGAGTCGAAGGCCACCAGTTCGCCGGCCCGGATGACCTTGTCGCCGCATTCGTGGAACCACGGATTGGTGCGCTGGCCCGAGGCCAGCAGCCGGGTCTCGATCCATTCGCCGCCCATGGCAATGTTGGTCTCGTGGAGCAGGGCCCACAGCTCGTTTTCGGTCATGCCGGGACACAGCGCCTCGCGCATGCGCGCCATGCCGGCCTCGCACACCGAGATGGCGTGGTTCATACAGGTGATTTCGTCGGCCGACTTGATGACCCGGGCCTGCTCCATGACTTCCTGGCCGTCGTGCAGTTCGAGGCCCAACCCTTCGAGCGCGTGGGTGCCCTGGAAGTTGCCGTGGTCGAGGGCGATGCGCTTGTTGCCGCCGCCATGCTTGGCCACCAGATCGGCCATGGCCTGGGCCCAGGAATTGGCCTGCTTGTCGACGTTGTCGCCGGCGCCGAAGTAGTACCAGCTTATGGCCGGGCGGACCTCGGCGATGGTCTCGAGGCCATCATTGAGATGCTCGCAACGGGGGAACTCGAAAATTACCGCCTTGCCCTCGGCCGGCACGAAGGCGCAGCGCGAGGCATTGTGCAGCACCCACACGGTCATGTTGCGGCTGCCCGTGGCATAGCGGATGTTGATCGGGTCGTGGAGCACCACGGCGCCCAGGTCGCGCTGCTTGAGCTGTTCCTGGACCCGGCCCAGGCGATAGCCGCGCAGGCGCTTCATGTCGACCTGGTCCTCGCAATCGCTGAGCCCGGCACCCTTGGTGTTGCGCGCCATGGAGGTGAAATTAATTTGTGTCATGGTGACTGGTCCTTGGTTTTCGCCTTGGCTGGCGGCGTGAGGATACGCTGTTCAATGAGATAATCGTAGATTGCTTGGGCCGCCTCGCCCGGCGTCGGCTCGACCAACTGGCGGCCTGTCCCGGCGGGCACATCGGTCAGAGCGCTCAAACGCTCGGCGGCGCTTAGTCTGCTGACTTGCGTGCCCAGGCGGCGGGGCCGCTGGCGGGCCGGGCGAACCTGCCAGGCGGCCCGGTCGATGTCGGTCGGCGCTACCGCATCGATAATGTCGATGCGTCCGCGCCGAGCCTTGGCGAAGGCGCTTTGGCGTGGCGGCGGCGCGGCCCGATCGACGGTGGCGACCAGAGGCAGCGGCGCGGTGATGGCCCGACGCTGACCCCGTGGCAGAGCTTGGAGCAGCCGTGCGGACCCGTCGTCGATAGAAACAATCTCGGCTACCGCCGGCACCATGGCGAAGCCCAGGGCTTCGGCGATGATGTAGGGAACCATGGCGCTGTCCTCGCCGTTCTCGGCCCGGCAACCGGCCAGCAGCAGGTCCGGCGGCGCGGCTTCCAGATAACTGATGAACGCCGGCACCGGGTCGGCGTCGGACGGCACATCAAGCACCGTGACGCCATCCAGGCCCATGCCCAGGTAGTCGCCCAGCATTGGCGCCGACGGGTCGCCGGCGTGGATTGCTCGAGGCAACGACAGGCCCAGCGCCATTTCTAGGGCACGGTGGTCGCCCGGCGCCCGGCGGCCCCGGCCGCTGACCGGGTGACGACCTGCGGACAACAGCACAGCCACGTCAATCGCCACGGCGCATATCCTCCATTAGGTCGGCCAGGGCCGCCATGACGTCCTGAGCGTCGGCGATGACCGCGAGGTCGGCGCGCTTGACCATGGCGGCGTGACGGTCGGTATTGACTGCCACCACCCGCTGGCAGCGCTGGATGCCCTGGAGATGCTGGGCCGCGCCGGAAATGCCGAAGGCGAGATAGCAGCGCGGGTCGACCAGGGTTCCCGAGGCGCCGACCTGGCGGTCGCGGGCCATGGCGCCGCCGTCGCAAGCCACCCGGCTGGCCCCCTCGGTGGCGCCCCCGGCGGCGGCGGCCCCGGGACAAGCGTCCCAGGGGCTAACAACGCTGCCACCGGCGACGATGAAGTCGGCCTCGGCCAGGGGCACCGCATGGGGGTCGATGGGCTGCAGTCCGCCGTCGATGAGCCGATGGTCGCCCTCGGCCGAGGTCTCGGCGATGACCCTGGCCTCGAAGCGGGCGCTACTCACCGGCGCCGCCGCCTCGGGCGCCACCAGCAGAACCCGTGGCGCGGCCATGACATAGTCCAGACTCCCGCCCGCGCCCCGCCGTTCTATGGCGGTACCGTCAATGTGCTGGACATTGCCCGCCGCCCGCTCGCCGAGGCGCGCCGCCACCAGCCGGCCCACATGACCGCCCTCCGTGGGGGTATCGGGAAACAGCACATGGCGCGGCGAGAACTGGGCCATAGCCGCGATGACCACGGTGGCGCGGGCCTCGGGACAATAGCCCGTGAAGGCGTCGCCCCCAACCTCGATTAGGCGGTCAGCCCCGGCGGCGGCAAAGTCGTCCTCGCCGGCGATGGCGACCACCACCACCGCGCCGGACTGGGCGTCGGCCAACAGTCGTGCCGCACCCAGCATATCGCGGTCGTGGGATGACAGTTTGTCGTCGGTCAGATCAGGCACGGCGAACACCAGACAGGCGGGGTCGTCGATGGTCTTGAGCGGCGCCTCGGCGGCCGGTTCCGCCGTCCAGCTCCGCGACCGCTTGCGCTCGGTCCGAGGGTCGCGGCGCACCGGGCTCAACGACCGCCCTCCACCGCGGCGAGCAGTAACTCGGCGATATCGACGACCTCGGGGCGTGGGCCGGTGACGCCTTCGAGCATGACCGCGCAGTTGGGGCAGGCCACCGCCACGGCCTCGGCGCCGACCTTACGGACGTCGTCCATGCGGGTATCGGGGATGCGCCGTTCGCCGATAACATCGGTGACCATTGCGCCGCCCCCGCCGCCGCAACAGCGGGAGAATTCGCGGGAACGCTTCATCTCCACCACCTCGGCGCCGAGGGCCGCCAGCACCGTGCGCGGCGCCGCCGTCTCGCCCTGGTAGCGGCCCAGGTAGCAAGGGTCGTGGAAGGTCAGGCGCTGGCCATTGGTATGGGCCACCGGCAACGACCCGGCCACCACCAGCCAGGCCAGCAGGCTGCTGTGATGGACCACCGTGTAGTCGCCTCCGAATGCCGGGTACTCGTTGCGCAGGCTATGGAGAACGTGGGGGTCGGCGGTGACAATGCGCTGAAAATCGAACCGCGCCAGGGTTTCGATATTGCGTCGCGCTAGGTCCTGGAACGTCGCCTCGTCGCCAAGCCGGCGGGCAATGTCGCCGACGTCGAGCTCGACCTCACCGAGCACCGCGAAGTCGACGCTGGCCCGGCGCATCAGTTGGACCAGGGCGCGGAGCGTGCGCTGGCCATGCAACTCGAAGGCACCGTCGCCGAGCCACAATAGCACGTCGCGGGGCTCGCCCTCGACAATCACCGGCAAGTCCAAATCGCTGGCCCAATGGAGGCGGCTGGCCAGGGGCCGTCCGCCGGGATTGTCGGTGGCGCGCAGCTCGTCGAGCAGAGCGGCGGCCTTGGCCGGGGTGGCGCCACGCTCCAGGGTCTCGAAACGGCGCAGGTCGATGACCGCGTCCACATGCTCAATCATCATGGGGCAGGAATGGACGCAGGCCAGACAGGTGGTGCAGGCCCACAGGGTGTCCGGGTGAATCATGGCGTCGGCACCCACCAGGGGCTGGTCACGCCCGCCCTTGCCGTCGCCGCTGACCCGCCCGGGGTGGGGCGCGCCGCGATAGGCCCGGTCGTCGCCGGTGACGGCGCTGGCCGCGTGAATGTCCTGAATCAGTTTCTTGGGATTGAGTGGCAACCCGGCACCGAAGGCCGGGCAGGCCCGCTGGCAGCGGCCGCACTGGACACAGGCGTCGAAACTCAACAACCGGTTCCAGGTGAAGTCCGTGGGCGTCTCGGCGCCGAGCTTGTCGGCATCCAGGTCGAGCGGCTCCAGCGCGGTTACCGGCCGCTCGGCGTCGAAACGCTCGAACCGGGGGTGGCAGACCAGATGCAGGGCGCCCAAAATAGCGTGGCGCATGGGCCCGAACGGCGCCAGGGCAATCATTTCGAGACAAGCCCAGATGCCGAGCACGGCGACCACCGCCGGATGATACCAACCATCCCACGGCAGCCCGGCGGCGGCGAGGAAGGCGACGAAGGCGAACAAGCTGAACGGTAGGCGCTCGAAGGCGCCGCGCGACAACCGCCCGGCCGGCCGGCTGATGCGCCGCCACGCGACCATGGACGCGCCCAGTCCCATGACCGCCAGAGTGACAAGCAGGCCCCAACCGAGTCCGGCGTCGGTAATGCCCGCGACATAGACCAGCAGCGCCAGCACCAGGGTCGCCAGGAACCCGCCGGCCACCAATCCGTGCATGCGCGCCGCATAAGGGTCGCGCATGACCACCGCGTGAACATCGACCAGGAAGCTGCGCGGCAGACGCCGCAGGCCGCGCCAAAACTGCACCTCGGCCGACCGACCAACGAACCAGCACCGCGACCGGATGCCGAGGGCGATTAGTCCCAGGGCAAAACTAGTGGCTAACAGGGTGCCGGCGAGCGTCGTCACAAGACCTACGCGCGGAGTTTTTCGTTGTCCGGGTCGTAGGGGCTTTCGCCGACCACGGTGACCGTGTGGCGGGTACCGAGAATGTCTATCTCCAGCTCGATGCCCTCGGCGGCCAGGGCCGGCGGCACCATGGCCATGACGAAGGAGGTGTCGAGGCGTGGCCCGTAATTGCCCGAGGTCGCCCGGCCAATCATTTCGCCGCCTTCGAAGATAGGGTTGTTGCCCAGCGGGTCGGCGTCGGTGATGTCGCTCACCGCCATGGTCACCATCTGGTTGGCGAAGCCGTTCTGCTGCCATTCCACCAGGGCATCGCGGCCGATGAAGCTGCCCTTGTTGGGATGGACGAAGCGCTGGAGGCCGGATTCGAAGGCGGCATATTCGATGGACAGCTCGGTGCCGGCCATGCGGTAGGACTTCTCGATGCGCAGCATGTCCATGGCGCGAAGGCCGAAGGGCTTGAGACCGAGGTCGCCGCCGGAATCGATGATGACATCGAATATGTGGTTCTGGCACTCCATGGGGTGGTGCAGTTCCCAGCCCAGCTCGCCGACGAAATTGACCCGCGCCGCCCGCGCCGAGGCCTGGCCGACGACAATCTCTTTCGACGTCAGCCAGGGGAAGGCTTCGCTCGACAAGTCGGCGTCGGTGATGCGGCTCATGAGCTCGCGGGCCTTGGGTCCCGAGACCACCAGCACGCCGATGGCGTTGGTCAGGTTCAGGAACTGCACCGAGCCGTCGGTCGGCATGTGCCTAGTCAACCAGTCGTGGTCGAGGCGTTGGTACGCGCCGGCCGACACCAAATAATACGAATCCTCGGCCTCGCGGATGACCGTGAACTCGGAATGGACGCCGCCCCGGGTATTGAGCGCGTGACACAGGCCGACCCGGCCCAATGCCTTGGGCAGGCGGTTGGCCAGCAGGTTGTCGAGAAAGTCCTGGGCGCCGCGGCCCGAGACCCGGCACTTGGCGAAGGCTGTCATGTCCAGCAGGCCGACGTTCTCGGCCACGTTGAGGGCCTCGTTCTTGGCGTGCTCGAACCATTTTGAGCGGCGGAACGACCAGTGATCCTCCTGGGCGACGCCATCGGGCGCGAACCAGTTGGCCCGCTCCCAGCCGAACTTCTGGCCGAACACCGCACCCATATTCTTAAGTCGGTCGTAGCATGGCGCCGTGCGCAGGGGCCGTCCAGCCGGGCGCTCCTCATCCGGAAAGTGGATGACGAAGACGTTGGCGTAGGCTTCCTCGTTCTTCTTCACGAGGTAACCCTTGGACGCGTAATCGCCGTAGCGCCGGGGGTCGACGCCGAGCATGTCGACGGTCGGCTCGCCCTCGACAATCCACTCGGCCAGTTGCCAGCCGGCGCCGCCGGCGGCAGTGATGCCGAAGCTGTGGCCCTCGTTGATCCAGAAATTGGGTATGCCCCAGGCCGGCCCGACCATGGGGTTGCCGTCCGGGGTATAGGCGATGGCGCCGTTGAAGACCTCCTTGACCCCGGCCTCGCCGAACGCCGGTACCCGGTTGATGGCGGCCTCGATATGGGGTTCGAGCCGGTCCAGGTCGGCGGGGAACAGCTCGAATTCCGAATCGTCCGAGGGGCCGCCCACATAGCAGCACGGGGCACCTTTCTCGTAGGGGCCGAGCAGCAAGCCGCCGGCCTCCTCGCGCATGTACCACGAGCCGTCGGACTCGCGCAGCACACCCATTTCCGGCAGGCCCTGTTCGTGGCGCGCCAGGATTTCCGGATGGGCCTCGGTGACGATGAACTGGTGCTGGACCGGAATGCTGGGCACATCGAGGCTGACCATGGCGCCGGTCTGGCGGGCGAAGCTGCCGGTCGCCGAGACCACATGTTCGCAGGTGATGTCGCCCTTGTCGGTGCGCACCAGCCAGTCGCCGCCGACCGTCCGCTCGATTGCGTTAACCGTGGTGTTGCGGTTGATTTCGGCGCCCCCGGCGCGAGCCCCGGCGGCCATGGCCTGGGTCACGTCGGCGGGCTGGATATAGCCATCCTCGGGATGGACAATGCCGCCGACCAGACCGTCGATATTGCACATCGGCCACAGGTCCTTGATATCGTCGGGAGTCAGGAAATCGACCCGCACGTCGATGGTCGCCGCCACCCCGGCGTATTGGCGGTATTCGTCCATGCGGTCCTGGTTCATGGCCAGGCGAATATTGCCGACCGGGCGGAAGCCCACATCCATGCCGGTCTCTTCCTGGAGCCGGGGATAAAACTCGACCGCATACTTATGAAGCTGGCCGACGCTATAGCTCATGTTGAACAGCGGCAGTAGCCCCGCCGCGTGCCACGTCGAGCCCGACGTCAGCTCCTTGCGCTCGACCAGGACCACGTCCGACCAGCCCTTCTTGGTCAGGTGATAAGCCACCGAAACCCCCACGGCCCCGCCGCCGATAACCACGACTCTTGCCTGATTTCTCATGGCCGATCTCCATTGCCAGGGGCGCCGCTCGACGGCCCCTACTGCCTATCCCCTAATTGCCTCTACTAGCAGATGACAAACGCCACGGCCAGCGCTGTCCCTCACCCCTCCTCAAGCCGCCCGTGTTGCTTCAGCAACTCCTGCAAACGGTCGTGGGGCAAGGCGATGACGGTGGTACCGTCGCGGCCCACCATGGTTTCGTTGGCGACCATGGCATCGATGATGGCCTCGTCGGTGGCCTCGACCACGCCCTTGAACAGCGGGTCCATGGTGTCGTTGGGCAGGAAGCGGCAATCGTTGACCCCGCCGTCCACCGCCCAGGCGGTTTCGTTGGCGGTGGAGAAAGCGAGAAAGATATCGCCCGAGCCGTTGTGGGAGATGGTGCCACCCCGGGCGATTCCCAGGCCGACCCGGCGCGCCAGGCGCTTGCACTGGTGGGGCATGAGCGGCGCGTCGGTGGCAATCATGGCGATGATTGAGCCGGCCGGCTGGGTTCGAATTTCGTTGCCCTTGATGTGGCGGCCAATGGGCACGCCGGCGACCACCAGTTCCGGCCGGATGCCGAAATTGGCCTGGACGAAGACGCCCACCGTGAACATCTCGCCGGCCGCCTTGACGACCCGCGAGGCACTCGCCGAGCCGCCTTTGAAATCGTAGGCAATCATGCCGGTGCCGCCGCCGACACTGCCCATTTCCAGGGCGCCGCTGTTGGCGCTGTCGATGGCCTCGAAGACGTGCTCGGGGGTGACGTGGAAGCCGTTGATGTCGTTGAGGTCGCCGTCGTAGGTCTCGCCGGCTACTGGCAGGCCCCAAGTGTCGGTGACCTCGGCCGGCTGGTTGGCGACCAGCCACTGGATGGTGGCGTCGCGGGCGACGCCGCAGGAATGGGTGTTGGTGATAGTCAGCGGACCCTCGCACTGGCCGGATTCCTCGACCCAGATTGTGCCGGTCAGCTCGCCGTTGCCATTGAGCGAGAAATAGCCGGCGAACACCGGTGTTGCCATGCCGGCGTGGCCGCGC
>JAYZAP010000043.1:0-9614 GCA_036339655.1 Pseudomonadota bacterium
TAGCCATGCCCGTGCAGATTATTTGGGGCGCTGAAGATGCCATCATTCCAGCGAGTCATACCAAAAACCTAGTCGGGGCTAAGGTCACGGTTCTCGACACCGCCGGACATATGCCACACATGGAAGCCGCAGCCGCCGTCAACACGCTACTGACAGAGTTCATGGAGCCATGACAGCACCCCCGAGAGGCGTCGGCCGAGACGAATTCGAGCGCCGCGTGAGCCGCGCTCAGGCGATCATGCGGGGCTATGAGTTCGACGCCCTGGTGGTCACCGCGCCGCCCAACATCCGCTATTTCAGTGGCTTCGATTCCCAGTTCTGGGAAAGCCCGACGCGGCCCTGGTTCCTGGTGGTGCCGGCCGCCGGCGCGCCCATGGCGGTAATACCCGACATCGGGGTTCCCGGCATGGAATTGACCTGCGTCACCGACATTCGCGGCTGGCAAGCGCCTTGCCCCGAGGATGACGGCACCTCGCTGCTGGCCGCGACCCTGGCCAACCTGCCTCACCGCTTCGGCCGCATCGGCGCCGAACTCGGCCGTGAGATGGTGCTGCGCATGCCGGTGATCGAGTTCGACGCGCTGCGCGACCGTCTGCCCGGATTCCAGTTTGCCGACGGCTCGCCCTGCCTTTGGGACATCCGCATGATCAAGACCGCCGACGAGGTCGCCTGCATCCGCCATATCTGCGGCCTCGCCAGCGACGCCTACAATGCACTGCCCGGCAAGCTCGCCATTGGAGACAGCGAGCGCGACGCCTGCCGTAAACTGCGTATCGACATCGCCGAGCGCGGCGCCGACGCCACCCCCTTCATGCCCGGTGTGGCCGGTCCCGGCGGCCAGTCCCAGATTGTCTGCGGGCCTACCGACCGGGCGCTGCGCGAAGGCGATATCCTGTTCATCGACACCGGCTCGACCTATGGCGGCTATTTCTGCGATTTCGACCGCAACTACGCCGTCGGCACGGTCTCAGACGAGGCCCTGCGGGCTCACGAGGCGGTGTGGCAGGCCACTGAAGCGGGACTGACGGCAGCCCGGCCCGGCGCCACCACCGACGACGTGTGGCGGGCCCAATCGCAGGTCCTCGAGGCCGCCGGATCCATGGGCAACAACGTCGGCCGCCTGGGCCACGGCCTCGGCCTGCAACTGACCGAACCGCCGTCGAACCGCCCCGGCGACGGCACGGTCCTGAAACCCGGCATGATCCTGACCATCGAGCCCGGCATGGAATACGCGCCGGGCAAGATGATCGTCCACGAGGAGAACGTGGTCATCACCGAAGACGGCAACGACATGCTGACCAAGCGCGCGCCGCGGGAACTGCCGGTTATTTCTTGACCACCACCTCCAGCGGCACCGTGGACATCGACTCGCAGCCGGTTTCGGTGACCACGATGGTTTCCGAGAAGCCGATACCGAATTCGCGGTACTTTAGGCACAGTGGCGGCATGTGAAAGGTCATGCCGGCTTGCAGTTCGCGGTGTTCGCCCTGGCGAAGGGAAATGATTTCGCCCTCGCCCCAATCTGGCGGATAGTTGATGCCGATGCAGTAGCCTAGGCGGTTGCGGTGGTATTCGGCGAAGCCGGCCCTGGTGGTGACATCGCGGGCCACCGTATCGGCCTCATGGGCGGTGACGCCGGCCTTGATGAAACCGAGCGCCGCCTCGACCGAGACGATACAGGCCTCGGCCACGCGCAACCATTCGCCCTTGGGCTCGCCGATGAAGATGGTCCGCATGAGCGCCGCCGCGTAGCGCCGCTGGGAAGCCGATATTTCAAAATACATAACGTCGTCGTCGCCCAGCACATTGGCGCCGCCGGTCTGGTGCGGCAAGCAACTGCGCGGCCCGGCCAGCACGAAGGGCGGCAGGCCCATGTATTCGCCGCCGTTTTCCAGCAGGGTCTGGTTGACCACGGCGTTGATGTGGTCGCCGCTGACGCCGCGTTGGGTGGCGTCATCGCCCGCCGTCATGGCCTGGTCGACCAGGGCCGCCGACCGCTTCATGATCGCGACCTCCTCGAGCGACTTGATCATGCGCCGGTCCCACAGGATTTGCGTGGCGTCGACAAACTGGTTGGTCGGCATGGCTTCCGTCAGGGTCTCGTGCTCGTCGACCGTATAGAACCAGCCCTGCTTCTCGACGCCGATGCGCTTGCCCACACCGAGGCCGAGCTGTTGCAGTAGGTTGGCGGTGACGCTGGGCGGATGGTCCCAGTCGTAGACCTTGGCGAAGGTGTTGGACCAAGCGAATTCAGGCGTGTTGATCCACTCGAAGTCGCGCACCATGAACACCGGCTCGCCGTGTTTCGGCATGATGATGCAGTGGTACTTGTAGTAGCCCGGCGTCTCGTAGCCGGTGACGTAGGTGATGTTCTCCGGCCCGCGCACCAGCAGGGCGTCGAGGCCCTGTTCAACCATGACCGCCTGGATCGAGTCGTAGCGCCGGACGTACTCCTCGGGCGAGAAGATCAGCCGCTCGCTGATCAGCATGGGCAGCGCGAAGCCGCAGGCGGTGGGCCGTGCCGACTTCTGGAATTCAACGGATACGGTCTGCTCCGAGATATCGAGTATCTCGCGGTCGCTCTCCAAATCCATCGCGCGCGCCCTCCCCCGGTTCCGTCAACGTCGTGTCACTACATAATTGAGAAATAAAAGAAATCGCAATCTTTCATTCAGCAATCGTTTAACCATAAATGCGTTTCTCGGCGGCACGGCCTTCGTCACTCTGGTTTACAGGGAACCACTCGTGCCTCGCGCTTGCCCGCCAGCATTCCTGCCAACATTCGCAATTTCACGTCTCGGCCTTTCCATCGCTGTGCTTGTCACCCTCGGCGCCATCACGCCGATCAGCGCCGCCGGCATCCCGCACCTGTTCGGCAGCAAAGAGGTCCGCTCCTCGGACTTACACCACTTCCCCAAATGGACCGATATGCTTGGGCGTTACCGGCATGAGGCCTCTTCTGCTCACTGGGACCGGTTCATTGACGGGCTTCGCGACATCGACCCACTGGCCCAGCTCGATCGGGTCAACCGCTATATGAACGACATGCCTTACAAGGCCGATGCCGGCAACTACGCCGCCACCGACTACTGGGCGACGCCACGCCAGTTCTTTGACCGCAGCGGCGACTGCGAGGACTTCGCCATCGCCAAGCTGGGCGTCGATGCCCACGGCGGCGGGCTACAACAGCTGCACCCGCGCCTGGCGGAGAATGAAATCGAAGGCAATAGCGATGGTGACGCCAGCGATCAGCGCTTCAAGGGATCCGGCACATTTCCCTGCTCCCCTGCTTTTATCGGAGCGCCGGACGAGTCCACGCAACGCGTGGCCATACTCGTCCCCTCGGACCCCTCGACACCAAAATTGATGCCGGCAGCCCCACTTTAATGTAACGACAATACTTAATGTAAACAGTAAGTTAAAGTTAATGTGGCGTCAATTTTCACTTTTTTTAGTGGCGCACTGCGATGGCCTCGCCAACACCGGGCAGGTCGGGCAGCACGTTGTGCGCCACCAGCATGGCGGTGAGGTATCGGTGCCGGGCCTCCGGCATGTTGGCGATGCGCCGGGTTTCGGCGCTGACACAAGCTTCCAGGTACTCGGTCACCGCCAGGAGTTGGCCGTCGGTTTCATCGATCATGGCGGTGGCGTGGTGGAAAACCTTGTCCGACAGGTCGACAAGCCGGGTCTCGAAGCGCAGCGGCACGCCCTCGAAGGTTTCGCGCAGAAAGCTGGTTTTCGAGCTCAACGCGAAGGAGGTGAAGCCGGTCGCGGCCATTTGCTTGGCGCTTAGGCCGATATAGTCGAGGAATGCATCGCCGGCGGTGGTGAACGCCGCCAGATAGGCCGCCGCCGTCATGTGCCCATTGTCGTCGATCCACGCGGGCAACACGTTCTCCCAGTACAACACCACCGGCGTCTCAATGGTCGCCATGACCCCTCCCTCACCAAAATTTCGAACCCATAGGTAGACGACACAAAACGTGACGTCAAAGCCATCGCGCTTCAATCAGATTGCGCCCTGTGCCAGAGTGCGGCGGGCACGGAGGGAGCGGGGACCATGGGACGTCTTGACGGCAAGATCGCGCTGATCAGCGGCGGCGCTTCGGGTATTGGCGCGGCGGCGGCGCGGCGGTTCGCCATAGAGGGCGCCCGGGTAATGATCGCCGACATCGACGAGGCCAGCGGCGCGGCCGTGGTATCCGAGATCGGCGTGGCCGCAGCGTTCCACCGCCTCGACGTCACCGACCGTGACCAATGGGCTGCGGCGGTGGCCGCCACCGAGCAGGCCTTCGGCCGCCTCGACATTCTGGTCAACGCCGCCGGCATCGTGTTCGACGGCACCGTCGAAAACACCAGCTTGGTGGACTGGCGGCGCATGATGGCAATCAACCTGGATGGCACCTTCTTCGGTTGCCAGGCGGCGGTCCCGGCCATGAATCGCGGCGGCTACGGCTCGATCATCAACCTGTCGTCGGTCGCCGGCCTCCAGGGCAGTAGCGATCTGTTCGCCTATACCGCCAGCAAGGGCGCAGTCAGGCAATTGACCAAGGCAGTCGCCGAGGGCCTAGCCCGGGATGCCAAAGGGAGATCGGTCGAACCGGTGCGTTGCAACTCACTCCACCCCGGTGTCATCGACACCCCCATGCTCGATAATTTTTTCGAAGGGCGCGAGGAACTGCGCCAAAGCTGGCTTGCCGGCAAACCTCTCGGCCGCATGGGGACCGCTGACGAAATCGCCGGCATGATCCTGTTCATGGCCAGCGACGAGGCACGGTTCGCCACCGCCGCTGAGTTCATCATCGACGGAGGGATGACCGCATGACCCGGCTCGAAGACAAGGTCATCGTCGTCAGCGGCGGGGCGTCGGGCATCGGCGCCGCCTGCGCCCGGCTATTCGCCGCCGAGGGCGCCCGGGTCACCGTCGCCGACATCGACGCGGACGGCGGCGCGGCGGTAGCCGGCGAACTCGGTGACAGCGGCCGCTTCGCGGCGCTCGACGTCGCCGACGAAGACCAGTGGGTCGAGGTCCTCGACGCCGTCACCAGCGATTTCGGGCGCCTCGACGGTTTGGTCAACGCCGCCGGAGTGGCGGCCAAGGACGACCGCCTTGCGACCGTGTCGACCGCTGACTGGGACCGCATCATGCGAATCAACCTGGACGGCACGTTTCTCGGCTGCAAGCACGCGGTGCGCGCCATGAAAGGCCGGGGCGGCGGCTCTATTATCAACCTCGCCTCGGTCTATGGCCGGGTCGGCGACGGCGACTCGGTGGCCTATTGCACCAGCAAGGGCGGCGTCCGGCTGTTGACCATGTCGGCGGCGCGGCACTGTGCCGAGGCCGGCTACGGCATTCGCTGCAATGCCGTCAGCCCGGGCTTCATCGACACCCCCATGGTCGCCGGCTATGTCGCCGACCCCGAGGTGCGCCGGGCCATCGAAAAGCGCCACCCGCTAGACCGCCTCGGCCGGGCCGAGGAAATTGCTGCCATGGCGCTCTACCTGATGACCGACGAATCGGCCTTCGTCACCGGTTCCGATTTCGTCATCGACGGCGGCTATTCGGCGGTTTGATTTGGCCAAGGTTGATTTCCTGTTTCTCGACCGCGTCCAGGTCGAAGCCCTGGTGCCGCCCATGGCCGAGGTCGTCGAGATTATCGAGGCCGGGCTCACCGCTCATGGCCGGGGCGAGGTGGTGTTGCCGCCGAAATCCCATATCCATCTCGACGACCGCTACAACGGCCATTTCAACGTGCTGCCGGGCTACGCCGGACCCATCGACACTGCCGGGGTCAAAGTGGTCGGCGACTATGTGGACAATTGGCGCCACGGACTGCCCTCGGAAGTCGCTCTGTTGACCCTCTACGACCCGCGCACCGGCACGCCGCGCTGCCTAATGGACGCCACGGTGCTGACCTGGCTGCGCACCGGGGCGGTGACCGGGGTCGGCGCTCGCCATCTGGCGCGCCGTAACGCCACTGTGTTGGGCCATGTGGGGGCTCGGGGCTCGGCCTTCGCCAACGTCGGCGCCATCGCCGCCAGTTTCGAGCTCGCCGAGGTTCGTATCGCCAGCGCCCGACCCGAGACCCGCCGGGCCCTGGCCACTCGCATTGAAGCCGAACTGGGCATCGCCGCCAGGCCGGTGGATACCCCGGCCGACGCCGCCCGGGACGCCGACATCGTGGTCGAGGCGAGCCGTCTGGAGGTGCCCGAGGTATTGGTGCCCGCCGACGCCGTAGGGCCCGGCGCCCTGCTGGTGACCTACGGCTGGGTCATGGCGGTCGATCCGGCCCTGGCCACCGACTGTGACAAAATGGTGGTCGACGACTGGGACCAATGCACCAAGGGCGGCACCTTCCACGGCCTCATTGAGAGCGGCGCCCTGACCCGTGGCCAGGTCCACGCTGAAATCGGTGAAATCGCCGCCGGCGCCCGGCCCGGCCGCGAGACCGATGACGAGCGCATCACCTTGTGGCATCGCGGTTTCGCCATCAGCGATATCGTCCTCGGCCAGTGTATCTATGAGCGCGCCATGGCCAACGGCGTGGGCCGCGGGCTGACCCTGTGGGAAGGGTCCGAAGAGTAGCCGCCCCGCTAGGCTGCTTCGGCCTCTGTCCGGCGCGCCACGACCAGGGCCTCGCAGGTGCCGGCGGCGAGGATCATGGCGCCGCCCACTGCCTCGCGCCAGCCGAACGGCTCATCGGCCCACAGCGCCGCGCTGACCACGCCGAGCACCACCTCGGTCAGGATGACGATGCCGAACAGCCCGGGTGAGACCCGCGACGCGCCCCACATCAGGGCGCAGTTGGTCGGGATGATGAAGGCCACGGCCATGAGCGTCAGCCAGGGCAACATTCGGGTGACCCCATCCGCGTCCGGTGGCGGCCCGAACTGGTTGCCCAGAACAAACGCCATGGCCATGGCCACCATGGTGCCGTAGAAGCAGTAGGCGAACAGCGGCGCGAACACGCCTTCGGGCTGGATGTGGATCATGCGCGTCAGTGCAAGAGCGATGATCATGCCGCCGAGCAGGCCAAGCCAGTCACCGCTGTTGCTCGGCAGCGGCCAACCGCCGTCGGCGCCGAACACCAGCCAGACACCGCCGAGCCCTAGCACCAGGGTAAGCGCCCGGGCCGGCGCCACGGAACGGCGTAGCACCAGCAGTTCCAGCAGGGTGCCCCAGACCGGCAGCAGGTAGAACATCAGCAGAGCGCGGACCACGTCGGTAAGCAGGAAGCTGTTGGCATAGAACACGATGCCGCCGCCGAACAGGAGTCCGATCAGCGGCATGCCGACGCCGGTTTCGTGGCCACGCAGGCGCCGAACCAGGGCGATCGGCGAGAGTAGAATGAGCGGCACCAGGAACTGGCCGATGGTCGACCAGCCGCCGCTCAACCCGCCATCGGCCAGGGCTCGCTGGGGAATCCAGTAGACTCCCCAGGCCCCGGCGGCGACGGCAATTAGGACGACGGTCCAAAGTTCGCCGCGACGGTCCATAAGGCCGTCAGTGCACCGAGTCGCGAATCAGTGGGCAGGTCGAGCAGTGGATGCCGCCGCCGTTGAGAGAAACCTTGTCGTAGTCGAGATTAATGATGTCGATACCCTTGTCGGCCAGGTTGTCCATGGTCTGATTGGTGGCACCCGGCGGCATGATGACCCGGCCCGGGCTGACGGCGAGGCAGTTGATGATCCAACTGCTGTCCGCCGGGCTGATTTCGACCGTGCGGATGCCCATGGCCTCGAGACGCTGGAGGAACCAGTAGGGAAGTTGGTTGGGGTCGACGATGGCCACGTCCACGTCGAGCATACAGAGGGCGCCGTCGATATGGATGCGATAGCCGCCCATGTCGACCACCAGCAGTTCGACGCCTTGTTCCTCGAGCACCTGGGCAACCTGGCGGATGCCGTCGTCGTTGACGCAGATCGAGCGGCCGATGACGGCGGCCTCGGGGTTGAGCCAGGCGAAGCTGCCGCCCTCGACCATGCCGGTGCCGTGGATGGTGCGCAGGATGGGCATGCCGAGATTGGCCAGGGTCTTGGATACATGGGCCTCCTCGCCGCGGCGAATGGTCCGCGCCAGGCGGGTGACGATGGCGCCGCCCTTAATGGCGAACGACGAATCCCGGGTGTAGACCGACTTGATGCCGTCATCCTCGACCTCGTCGAGGAACACCACCTCGGCGCCCTCGGCGCGGAGCGTCGCCACCAGGGCGTCGTGCTGGGCCTGAAGCTCTTCCATGGGCGGTATCACGTCGCTCTGCCAGTACCAGCCGCGCTCGACATCGCCGAAGCCGCCGGTGCTGGCGATGCGCTTCGACGGGTCGATGACCTTCATTTCGTTGCCCGGACGGTGCATCAGGATCAGGCGAATCTGGCCAACATCGTTGTCGCAGCCCCAGTTGCGGCCCCAGACGTATTCCTGCTGTTCCGGCGTCTCGAAGCCCGGTTCCGGGTGGGAACCGAACAGTTTGATGGTCAGGCTGTAGATTTCTCGGCCTTCGACGTTGCCTGCCATGGTGTCCTCCTGCGATCATTCCTGGTGCTCGGCGGACTTTGGAACGAATTCACATTGCCCGCAAGCATCGGATAGAACGGCGCGCTATAATGGCTATTCTCGGCGCCATGGAAATTATTGCCGTAAACTAAAACGCGATGACCGATACTGACCGCTGGAGCGCCTTCATTGGCCGCGACGCCGCCTTTGACGGCGCCTTCGTCGCCGCCGTCACCTCGACCGGAATCTACTGCCGGCCGTCCTGCCCGGCGCGCCGGCCGAAGCCCGAGAACGTGCGATTCTACGACCTGCCGGAGCGGGCCGAGCACGAGGGCTTCCGCGCCTGCAAGCGCTGCCACCCGCGCGACGCCGACGCCCACGACCCTCGCATCGAGGCACTGCGCCGGGTCTGCCGCTTCATCGAGGACCACGACGACGGCCCGCCGACCCTGGCCGCCATGGGCGCCGAGGTCGACCTCAGCCCCCACCACCTGCAGCGCAGCTTCAAGCAGGTGGTCGGCGTCAACCCGCGCCAGTACTACGACGCCTGCCGCATCGCCCGGCTCAAGGGCAGCCTGCGGGACGGCGACCAGGTCACCGGGGCGCTCTACGAAGCCGGCTACGGCTCATCGAGCCGATTGTATGAGAAGGCGCCGGAACGGCTCTGCATGACCCCGGCGACCTACCGCAAGGGCGGCAAGGGTGCTGAAAGTACCTACGCCATCGCCGACTGCCCCCTAGGCCGCCTGCTGGTCGGCGCCACCGTGCGTGGTATCGCGGCGATCTATTTCGGCGACAACGACCAAACGTTGGAACAAACCCTCGGAACCGAATACCCGGCCGCCGAGCGGACCCGTGACGATGACGGCCTGGGCCGCTGGATGGCGCCTTTGCTCGACCACCTGGACGGCCGCCAACCCCACTTGGATTTGCCCCTCGATGTCCGCGCCACCGCCTTCCAGCGCCAGGTATGGGAAGCGCTGCGCGCCATCCCCTTGGGCGAGACCCAGTCCTACGGCGTTATCGCCAAGGCCATCGGCCGGCCCGAGGCGGTGCGCGCCGTGGCCACCGCCTGCGCCTCCAACCAGGCCGCCGTGGTCATCCCCTGCCACCGGGTGGT
>JAYZAP010000044.1:0-4971 GCA_036339655.1 Pseudomonadota bacterium
AGCATGACGCTCAATCTCAAGCACCCGGACTGGGTCGCCGTGTTTCACGAGATGGTCAAGCACGCCGACGTGGTGGTCGAGAACTATCGGCCGGCCGTCAAGCAGCGCCTCGGCGTCGACTACGAGACCCTGAGCGCCATCAATCCGCGCCTGGTCTATGGCTCCATATCGGGCTTCGGCGAGGACGGCCCCTACCGCGACCGTCCCGGCGTCGACCAGATTGCCCAGGGCATGGGCGGGCTGATGTCGATTACCGGCGAGCCGGGCCGCGGGCCCATGCGGGTCGGCATTCCCATCGCCGATCTCACTGCCGGTCTCTATTGCGCTATCGGCATCATGGTCGCCCTGCTCGAGCGTGAATCCTCGGGCCAGGGCCAGTGGGTCACCACGTCGCTGTTGCAGGCCCAGATCGCCATGCTCGACTTCCAGGCGGCGCGCTGGCTCAAGGACGGCGATGTTCCCGGCCAAGCCGGCAACGATCACCCCACAGGGATCCCCACTGGGGTGTTCCGCACCAGCGACGGCCACATCAATATCGGCGCCTCGGGCGGCCTGCTTTACGATCGCATGTGCCACGCCATGGGCGCCGAGGAGCTGCTCACCGACCCGCGCTATATTGACGATCCAGCGCGCTCCATCAACCGCCACCAGTTGAACGCCGATATCGAGGCCTACACAGTGACCCGGACCACGGCGGAATGGGTCCAGGCGCTGAACGATGCCGGCGTGCCCTGCGGTCCGATCAACAGCATCGACGAGACCTTCGCCGACCCCCAGGTCGAGCATCTCGGCATGGCCGCGCCGCTCACCCATCCGACCCTGGGAGCAACTACGGTGGTCGGCCAAGGAGTTAATTTGAGCCGCACCGGCTTCAACATTCATTCGGCGCCTCCCGACCAGGGCCAGCACACCGAGACGGTGCTGCGCGAGTTTGGCTTCGATGACGGGGAAATAGAATCTCTGCGCGCCGACGGCGTGATTTAACAGGACTGGGAATGGAATGACCGACACCGACAAACTGCTGGCCGAGAAGGACGGCGCCATCGGCCGGCTGACGTTCAACAATCCGGCCCGGCGCAACGCCTGTTCCTACGCCATGTGGGACGGTATCGCGCCGATCCTCGACGACTTCGAGGCCGACCCGGACATCCGCGTCATCGTGCTGCGCGGCGCCGGTGACAAGGCATTCTGTGCCGGCGCCGATATATCCGAGTTCGAGACCGAGCGCTCGACCCCGGAACAGGTCGAGATCTACGACGGCGCTGGCGACCGGGCCTCGGCGCGAATCCTGAGCGTCTCCAAACCGACCGTCGCCATAATTCGCGGCTTCTGCGTCGGTGGCGGCATGGGACTGGCGCTCGAATGCGACTTGCGGATTTCCAGCGATACCGGAAGGTTTGGCGTGCCGGCCGCAAAGCTCGGCATCGGCTATGGCCACGAGGGCGTGGCGCGGCTGGTCGATGTAGTCGGGCCGTCGTTCGCCAAGGAAATCTTCTACACCGCGCGACTGTTCAGCGCCGAGGAAGCCCTGGCCATGGGCCTGATAAACCGCCTAGTGCCCGACGGTGAGCTTGAGGACTATCTGCTTGACTACTGCGCCACCATGGCGGCCAATGCGCCGCTCAGCCTGTCCTGCATCAAGACGACGGTAAGCGAGCTGACCCGCATCGACGGCGAACCGGACTTCGCCCTGTGCGAACGTCTGGTAACCGAGTGCTTCTCCAGCGATGACTACGTCGAGGGCCGCCGCGCCTTCATGGAAAAGCGCCGGCCGGCGTTCAGGGGACGCTAGGGCAATGCAGGCGGAATGCATCCTGGATGCCAAGGTCAAAGGCGTACCCAAACCGCGCTTCGCCGGATGAGCCCACCGTGACTGTCGAGCTGACGCCCGAGGAAATGCGGGCTCTGGGCTATCGGGTGGTCGACACCATCGTCGACCATCTGGCGACTCTGAAGGACAAGCCGGCGACAGGCCAAAGCGACTGGGACAGCCTGGAGGCGGCCCTGGCTGGGCCGCCACCAGAACATGGCGCGCCCCCAGACCAGGTCATGGACCTGCTCGAGCGCGAACTTCTACCCCACGTCATGTACACCAACCATCCGCGCTTCTTCGCCTTCGTGCCGGGGCCGAGTAATTTCGCCGGGGTCATGGCTGATGCCCTGGCGTCGGGCCTCAACGTCATCGCCTGCGACTGGCTTGAGGCCACCGCAGCGACGGTCATCGAGCACGCAACTGTCGACTGGATTCGCCAGTTCTCTGGCTTTCCCGAAAGCGCCGGCGGGTTGTTCACGAGCGGCGGCTCGGTCGCCAACCTGACCGCCCTGGCGGTCGCCCGGCGGGTCAAGCTCGACGGTGACATGACCAAGGCGGTGACTTACTGCTCGGACCAGACCCACGGCTCCAATCAGATGGCGTTGCGCGTCCTCGGCTTCCGGGACGAACAACTGCGCAAGGTGGCGACCGACGACCACCTGCGCATGGATGTCGCCGTCCTGACCGCGGCCATCGCCAGCGACCGGGCGGCGGGCCTGCGGCCGTTCTGCGTCATCGCCAACGCCGGCACCCCCAACACCGGCGCCGCCGACCCGCTCGACGCCATTGCCGATCTCTGCACCGCCGAGGATCTGTGGTTTCACATCGACGGCGCCTATGGCGCGCCGGCGGTGCTCACTGAACGGGGCGCCAGCGCCCTAAAAGGCCTGGGCCGCGCCCACTCCCTGGCCATCGACCCCCACAAATGGCTGTTCCAGCCCTTCGAAATCGGCTGCGTGCTAGTCCGCGAGGCCCACTGGATGCCGGCTACCTTCAGCCTCGAACAGGAATACATGCAGGACGCCACCGTGGCCGGGCGCGAAATTAACTACGCCGACTACGGCATCCAGCTCACCCGTTCGTTCCGGGCGCTGAAGCTGTGGATGACCATCAAGGTCCACGGCATGGCGGCGATCCGCGCCGGTATCGACCACGGCCTCGACCTGGCCGAACACGCCGAGCGGTTGCTTACCGACCACCCGGATTTCGACGTGGTCACCCCAGCCAGCCTAGCGGTGGTCAGCTTCGCCTACCGCTGCGACGACCCGGCGCGGGTTCACGGGGCCATGATCGAGGCCCTGGTCGAAGACGGCCACGCCATGGTCACCTCGACCCTGCTCGGCGATCGCTCTGTGCTGCGCCTCTGCACTATCAATCCGCGCACCGCCTTCGCCGACATCGACAGCACCCTGACCCTGCTCGCCGAACTTAGCGCACAAGCGGCAACGAGCAACGGTTGAGGGGTTAGACACCCCGCTCGCTTTTCCCTAAGTTACGAGGTCCGAACAGAATATTGGGGCCCAAGGTGGGAACGCAGGGGGTGCAGCGCAGGCTTGCGGACATACTCAGCGCCGACGTGGTCGGCTATTCGCGGCTTATGGGAATAGACGAGGTCGGTACCCTGGCGGCGCTCGACGACCATCGCGCGGCCTGCATTGATCCGGCCATCGCGGCACGCGGCGGACGCATCGTCAAGCTCATGGGCGACGGCGAGTTGGTAGAATTTCCCAGCGTCGTCGATGCGGTGGAATGCGCCGCCGCCTACGCCCACCGCAGCAAAATGGAGGATAGCCAAGCCATGCGACAGCAAGCCGAAGACAAGCTGCCGGAAGGCTTCGCCTTCAGCGAACGCCTCGTCGCCACGCTAGCGATGTGCGCCCGCCAGGAAGACCGCGATAACTGGACCGAGGGCTTCCGCAAGGCGGGCTTCGAGGTCTAGGACCCCTCACACCCTCGGCTGCTGCTGGGTGATGCAGTGGATGGCGCCGCCAGCACCGGCGACCTGGGCGGCCTGGACGGTGACGGCCTGGCGGTCGGGGAACAGTGCCTGGATGGTCTCCCGCGCGGTGTCATCGCTGCGCACGCCGTAGCCGGGCACGATGACGCCGCCGTTGGCGATGTAGAAATTCACATAGGTGCGGATGAAGTGTTCGCCGGTGGGCTCGGCTTCCGAGGCATCGATCACCGTGTGGATATCGAGCTTGCGACCCTTGGCGTCGCTCGCCAGTTCCAGGGCCCGTAGGTTGTCCAGGTAGATATGGAATTTGGGATGGGCCGGGTCGGCCGGCATGAGAGCGAGGACCTCGCCGGGCGCCACGAAGCAGGCGATGCCGTCCACATGGCCGTCGGTGAAGGTCATGGTGCCGCCGGGCAGCCAGATGATCTTTTCCGCCCCCAGCCCCTGGCACAGCATTTCCTCGGCCTCGGGCTTGGTGACGCCGGAATTGCGGTTGTCGTTCAGGACCACGGATTCGGTTGTCAGGATAGTGCCCTCGCCGTCCACGTGGAGGCCGCCGCCCTCGATGAACAGCTCGGACTGGAAAGCGGGCACGCCCATGTGCTCGGCCATACGCGGCCCGACCGTGGCGTCGTCATCCCAACACTCGCCCTTGCCGCCCCAGGCGTTGAAGCGCCAGCAGGTGACCGCAACGTCGCCCTTGCCGTCGCTCACAAAGCTCGGCCCGCTATCGCGCAGCCATTCGCTGTCGTAGACCATGGGCAGCACATCGATATCCGGCCCGAGCCGCGCCTTGGCGTCCTCAGCATCGGCCGGGTTGGCCAGCATGGTCAGGGGCTCAAAGCGGCGGATGGCTTGGGCCACGTCAGTGAAGACGCCGCGAATAATTTCAAGCCCCGGCCCCGACTCCCAGTGGTTGTCGCAGGGCCAAGCCATCCAGCAACGCTCATGGGGCGCCCATTCTGCGGGCATGGCATAGCCGGCCTCGCGGGCCGTGGTTGCCATCTTTTCAGTCTCCCGTGACGCTGTGGCGCCGGGCGCCGGTGGAGCGGACGTTAGTGACCTTGAGACGCAGAATTTCGTTGGACCTGGCGCATAAATCGATCGGCGCCAAGTCGCCCTGGCCGACGGCGGCGATGCGGTTGAGGACTTCATTGGGGTCCTGCTGATTGACCGAACCGAGGAACGGCGCGGCCAGGGC
>JAYZAP010000045.1:0-12349 GCA_036339655.1 Pseudomonadota bacterium
CGATGATACTGAAAACCGCCCTCGGCCAGCCTTGATCACCCGCTCTCGGCGAGGCGGGCCTTGATGGCCAGGAGGTCGTGCCAGGCTTCGCGTTTTTGCAGGGGCTGGCGCAGCAGGTAGGCGGGGTGGAATGTGGCCAGGGTCGGTACCGGCGCGTCCAGGCCCGGCGTATGGTAGTCGCGCCAGGTGCCGCGCAGGCGGGTAATGCCTTCGCTGCGCTCGAGCAACGTCTTGGCGGCGACGCCGCCCGCCAGCACCAGCACCTTGGGCGCCAGCAATTCAATCTGGCGCCGGGCGAAGGGCAGGCAGGTGGCGATTTCGTCGGGCGTCGGGTTGCGGTTGCCCGGCGGCCGCCAGAATACGATGTTGGTGATGTAGGCGTCGTCTCGGGCTAGGCCGATGGCCGCCAGCATGCGGTCCAACAGGCGCCCGGCGGGGCCGACGAAGGGCAGGCCGCGGCGATCCTCCTCGCCCCCCGGCGCCTCGCCGACAATCATCAGCCGGGCCTCGGGATTCCCGTCGCGGATCACCGTGTTGGTGGCGGTCTCCTTGAGGTCGCAGCCGTCGAACGCTTCGATAGCCGCCATCAGTTCGTCGAGACTGGCGCAGGCCTGGGCGCCAGAATGGGCGTCGCCTATGGCCGGTGGCGCCGGGTTGCGTTTCGCCGTTGCCAATAGTGGCGTTGCCCGTGGCGGGGTTGCCTTGGCCTCTTGCGGCGCCGCGGCGGTGGCCTCGGTCTCGGCGAAGCGGTTGTGCGGCACATCGCCGATAGCCTCGTCGGCGCCAGCATCGACGTAGAGTTTCAGCAGTTCAAGGGGCGTTGGCGCGGCGGTCATGGGACAAATCTATCACGCGTCCCCCGGCCTCGCCAGCGCCCGCCATTGACCGCCACGGCAAAGGGGGGATAAACCACCGGCACGAGACACAGCGGTCGGGCAGGAGAGCGGACCATGGAACGCGAATCGATGGAGTATGACGTGGTGATTGTCGGCGCCGGGCCATCAGGTCTGAGCGCGGCGATCCGGCTCAAGCAGATGGCTGAGGCCGAGGATCGCGAGGTCAACGTCTGCGTGCTCGAGAAGGGCTCGGAGGTCGGCGCCCATATTCTTTCCGGCGCCGTGCTGGAGACCCGTTCCCTCGACGAACTGCTGCCCGACTGGAAGGCGCAGGGTGCGCCGCTCAATATCCCGGCCGGCGACGACAGGTTCATGTTCCTGACCAAGACCCGGTCGATCCGCCTGCCGACGCCGCCGCAGATGAACAACCACGGCAACTACATCGTCAGCCTGGGCAATGTCTGCCGCTGGCTTGGCGAGCAGGCCGAGGCCCTGGGCGTGGAAGTTTACCCCGGCTTCGCCGCCGCCGAGGTGCTGTACGACGAGGCCGGACGGGTCAAGGGCGTGGCCATCGGTGACATGGGCATCGGCAAGGATGGCGAGCCGTCGGCGCGTCACGAGCCGGGAATTGAGCTGCACGCCCGCTATACCCTGTTCGCCGAGGGCTGCCGCGGCTCCCTGACCAAGCAGTTGTTCGAGCGCTTCGATCTGCGCCAGGGCGTCGACCCCCAGACCTTCGGCATCGGCATCAAGGAGCTGTGGACCGTCGATCCAGCCGTCCACAATCAGGGGCTTATCGTTCACAGCGTCGGCTGGCCGCTGGACGCCAAGACCTATGGCGGCTCGTTTCTCTACCATTTCGAGGACAATCAGGTGGCGGTCGGCTTTGTCATCGGCCTCGACTATGAAAACCCGCACCTGAGCCCGTTCGACGAATTTCAGCACTTCAAGACCCACCCGTCTGTGCGTCCGACATTTGAGGGCGGCGAGCGCGTTGCCTATGGCGCGCGGGCGATCAATGAAGGCGGTGTCCAATCGATCCCCAAGCTGACCTTTCCCGGTGGCGCCCTCATCGGCTGCACCGCCGGCTTTCTCAATGTGCCCAAGATCAAGGGCACTCATACCGCCATGAAGTCGGGAATGCTGGCAGCCGAGACCGCCTTCGCGGCGTTGGCCCAGCCGAGCGGTGAGCTCGAGGCCTATGAGACGGCGCTGGAATCGTCGTGGATTTACGCCGAACTGCATAAGGTCCGGAACATCCGGCCGAGCTTCCATTACGGCTTGTGGGCCGGCATCACCTATTCCGGCATCGACACCTACCTGCTGCGGGGCCACGCGCCATGGACCTTCCACCACCACGCCGACCACAGCCAACTCAAGGACAAGGACGCCTGCCCGGTGATCAACTATCCCAAGCCCGACGGCCAAGTCAGTTTCGACAAGAATTCATCGGTTTTCCTGTCCGGCGCCATGCACGAGGAGGACCAGCCGGCCCACCTGAAACTGACCGACGAGGCCACGGCGGTGTCGGTCAACTTGCAGCGCTACGACGGCCCCGAGGCGCGTTATTGCCCGGCCGGGGTCTACGAGTTCGTCGATGGTGACGATGGCGCGCCACGGCTGCAAATCAACGCCCAGAACTGCGTTCACTGCAAGACCTGCGACATCAAGGACCCGACCCAGAACATCACCTGGGTCACGCCCGAGGGCGGCGGCGGGCCGAATTATCCCAATATGTAGGGGCAATCTCCCGCCATTGTCGAAAGACGCTCTGTTAACTGGAAGTAGGGAACAATTGTGCTATTGGCGCGGTTGGCTACAATGGGCACCGCTTTTTCCACGGATTCGAAAGGCGACTAAAATCATGGGCGCAGGGGTAGGGCGTGACGGCGTGACCTTGTGTCGCGCCACGGTGGCGGCGCTGGCCATGCTGTGGCTCGGCGCCTGCAACGCCGACCAGGCCAAGCCGGTCGCCCAGGCCACGCCGGAACCGGCGCCGGCGGTCGAGCCCGCCTTTATACCGGCCGAAATCTACTCGCCCCTGGGCAGCTACCTGGCGGGCCGGCTGGCCCATCACGAAGGTGACGGTGGGGCGGCGACGAAATATCTGCTGCGCGCCCTCGAAAATGATCCCGACAACGCCGACCTTCTGCGCCAGTCGTTTGTCGCGGCCCTCGGCCAGGGCGACATGATCGAGACCGTTGAAATCGGCAAGCGCCTGACCGATATCACGCCCAGCGCGTCGGTCGCCGGATTGACCCTGGCCGTCGACGCCATGCTGCGGGGCAACTACAACGCCGCCGAGGAACGGCTCGCGGCCCTGCCGGCCCAGGGCTACAACACGTTGTTGGTGCCCATGGTCGGGGCCTGGGTCGCGGTCGGACAGAGCAAGCCCGAGGCCGCCATTGAGATCCTCTCGGCCCTCGAAAGCAACGACGCCTTCGCCGTGTTTCACGATTTCCATCTGGCGCTGATCCATGATTTGGCGGGTAACCGCGACAGCACGGCGCGGTCCTACGAGACCGCCATCGAAGGCCAGCGCGGCGGCGGCAGCTATCGCACGGTGTCCGCCTATGGCGGGTTCCTCGAACGCAATGGCGACGGCGACGGCGCCCTGGCGCTTTACAGCGACTATCAGGCAGCCAATCCCGACAGTGTGTGGTTCGAGGCGGCGGTCTCCCGGGCGGCGGTCGGCGGGCCGCTCGACCCCATGGTGCGCGACGCCCGCGATGGCGCCGCCGAGGCCATGTTGGGGGTGGCCAGCGCCCTGCTCCAGGAAAACGCCGTTGAAGCGGCGATTATCTATGCCCGTCTAGCGGTCCATTTGCGGCCCGAGTTCGACGCCGGGTACATGTTGCTTGGCGAAGTGCTCGAGGGCCTGGGCGAACCGGCAGCGGCCATCAATGCCTATAAGCGCATTTCCCGGCAGTCGCCGTTGGCCTGGACCGTGCGCCTAAAGACCGCCGACAACCTCGATGCGCTGGATCGAGTGGATGAGGCGGTTGCCACCCTGCGCGCCCTGGCGGTGGAGCGGCCCGGCCGGACCGACCCGCTGATCGCCCTGGCCGATCTGTTGCGCGGCAAGGAACGCTGGCTCGAGTCCATCGCGGCCTACGATGAGGCCTTCGAGCGCATCGACGAACTGTCACGCCGCCACTGGCGGCCGCTTTACGCCCGCGGTATCGCCCTTGAGCGCTCGCGCCAATGGACCCGGGCCGAGAGCGATTTCCTCGCCGCCCTCGAACTGGTGCCCGACCAGCCCTTCGTGCTCAACTACCTGGGCTATTCCTGGGTCGACCAAGGCGTCTACTTGGAACGCGCCCTCGACATGATCGAGCGCGCCGTCGACCTGCGTCCCAACGACGGTTACATCATCGACAGCTTGGGTTGGGCTCATTATCGCATGAGCAATTTCGAGGACGCCGTGCTTCACCTCGAGCGGGCCATTGAGTTGCGCCCCGACGATGCCACCATCAACGACCATCTCGGCGACGCCTACTGGAAGGTCGGGCGCCGGCTCGAAGCCGGGTTCCAATGGCGCCGGGCGCTCTCGCTGGGGCCCGACGAGGAGGGCATGGAGGCGCTTATCAGTCAGAAGATCGAGCACGGGCTGGTGCCCTCGCCCGTCGCCGATGGCGGCAGCTGAGGCGAGCGCCGTCGGCGTTGCCGCGCTGGCCAAACTCAACCTCTATCTCCACGTAACCGGCCGCCGGGACGACGGCTATCACACGCTCGACAGTCTGATCGTGTTCGCCGGCATCGGCGATCGCGTGATCGCATCGCCGGCCGACGATCTCGGCCTCCAACTCACCGGCCCGTTCGCCCAAGTCCTGGCCGGTGATCCCGACAATCTGGTGTTGCACGCCGCCCACTTGCTGGCCCGCGCCGGCGGCGTTGAGCCCCGCGCTGCCATCAGCCTCGAGAAGAATCTGCCGGTCGCCGCCGGCCTCGGCGGCGGCTCGGCAGATGCGGCGGCCGCCCTGCGCGCCCTGGCAACCCTGTGGAATCTGTCGATTGCCGCGGACGACCTAGCCGCCCTGGCCCTCGATCTTGGCGCCGACGTGCCGGTGTGTCTCGCCGCCCGCGCCGCGTTCGTGGGCGGCATCGGCGAGGACCTGGCGCCACCGCCGCCGTTACCCTCGGCCCATATGGTGCTGGTAAACCCCGGCGTGGCGCTACCGACGGCCGCCGTATTTGGCGAACTCGGCGGCGTCTTCACCGGGCCTGGCCGATTTGCCGAGGCCCCGACCGACGCCGCTTCCCTGGCGCGCGCGCTGGCGGCGCGGTCCAACGACCTCGAAGCCCCAGCCCGGCGTCTCTGTCCTGAAGTCGATCAGGCGCTGGCCGCCCTGACCGCCGAACCGGGTTGCCTGCTGGCTCGCATGAGCGGCAGCGGCGCCACCTGCTTCGGCTTGTTCGCCAACGCTGGTCATGCCGCCGCCGCCGCCGACCGTATCAGTGCCGGGCATTCCGAATGGTGGGTCGAACTGGCGCCTTTACTGTATGATCCGGTCGCGAACGGATGACGGTAATGGGCAAATCATGACGATATTGGTAACCGGCGCGGCGGGCTTTATCGGCTCCTATGTAAGCGCGGCCCTGTTGGCCCGCGGCGAACAGGTGATCGGCGTCGACAACCTCAATCCCTACTACGATGTTGCCCTCAAGGAGGCCCGGCTGGCGGCGCTCCTGGCCGATGCCGGCTTCGCCTTTCAGCGCCTCGACCTGGCCGATCGCGGGGCGTTGGTTGAGGCCTGCGGCGATGCCGGGATCGACCGCATGGTTCACCTGGCAGCCCAGGCTGGGGTTCGCCATTCCCTGACCCGTCCATTCGACTACGAACGGGCCAATGTGGCGGCCCACTTAGAAGTGCTCGAGTTCTGCCGCCACCAAGAGTCCTTTGTCCATTTGGTCTATGCCAGCTCAAGCTCGGTCTATGGCGGCAACACCAAGCTGCCGTTCTCAGAAAGCGACCGGGTCGACACGCCGGTGTCGCTCTACGCCGCGACCAAGCGCTCCGGCGAGTTGATGAGCCACACCTATAGCCACCTCTACCGGCTGCCGGCCACGGGCCTGCGGTTCTTCACGGTCTATGGCCCCTGGGGGCGGCCGGATATGGCGGCCTGGCTGTTCACCAAGGCGATTCTGGCCGGCCAACCCATTACCGTGTTCAACCACGGCCATATGATGCGCGACTTCACCTATGTGGATGACATCACCGCCGGGGTGATTGCGGTTCTCGACAGCCCGCCCGTCGAAGTGAGCGACGACGTTCCGCACCGGCTCTACAACATCGGCAACAACCGCTCGGAAAAGCTGATGGACTTCATCGCCGTCCTCGAGGACGCCATTGGCATCAAGGCCGAAATGGAGTTCGCCCTGCTGCAGCCCGGCGACGTCAAGGAAACCTACGCCGACATCAGCGCCATCCAGCGCGACACGGGCTTCAGCCCAACCACCACCATCGCCGACGGCGTCCCCAGGTTCGTCGACTGGTACCGGACCTACCACGGCAATTAGGCGGCGCTCTCCCGCCATGAAAATCCGCCCTGACACACCAGACGATGCGGCCGCCGTCAGGCGCCCTCGCACTGTCTTGCCCTGGCCCCCGTATCGGTTATGCCGGAGCGACAAAACCGACCGATGTCAGTCGGTGTTCGTGGTTGGCGACCCGGCCTATTGCACCCGCTTCGGTTTCGATGTCGCCCTGGCCGAAAAATTCGAAACGCCCTATCCCAAGCCCTACGTCATGGCCCTGGAACTCGCGGCGGATGCGCTCAATGAACGCCAGGGCGCCGTAATCTACCCGCCGCCGTTCCTGGTACTGGAGTAAAACTCTACGTCACAGCAACTGACCACCGTCGATGGCGATGGTCTGGCCGGTGATCCAGCGCGCCGGCTCGGACGCCAGGAACACGGTGCCGTTGGCGATTTCGTCGGTTGTGCCCATGCGGCCGAAGGGGATGGTGGCGACCACCTCGGCGAAGCCGTCGGGATCGTTTTTCTGGACATCCTCCCAACTGCCGCCGGGGAACAGGATCGAGCCCGGCGCCACGCAGTTGACCCGGATGTTCCTGGCCGCCAGGTCGCTGGCCTGGGTTGTGGTCAGGTGAATGACCGCTGCCTTGACCGCGCCATAGGGTGCCGATCCTGGCGACGGTTCCATGCCCGAAATTGACGAGATATGGATGACGCTGCCGCCCCCCGCCGCCTCGATCAGCGGCACCGCCAGGCGGGTCGCCCGGGCCAGGGCGAGAAGGTCGATGTCGAACGCCAGGGTCCAGCCCTCGTCATCGTCGGCCATGCCGAAGCCGGACGGATTGTTGACCAGTACATGAACCGCGCCGAGCGCCTCATGGGCCGCCGCCACATAGGCCTCCAGCGCGGCGCTGTCGCTGACGTCGCAGGGCGCCGCGTGGACCACCCCGCCATGGCCGGCAAGGCGATCGCGGGCCGCCTCCAGCGCCCCGGCGCCGCGCGAGCAGATCGACACCCGGGCGCCCTCACGGGCAAAACCCTCGGCGATGGCCAGGCCAATACCCTTGCTGCCACCGGTGACGATAACACCCTTGTCCTTGAGCCCGAGATCCATGGTGCGGTCCTTCGAATCGGTTGTTTGCGAACCGGGACTATGGCGGGCGCGGCCGGCTTTGCCAAGGGGCCGGCGATAGCGAATTTGATGTATAATCGCCTCCGCCATGACCGTCCGAAACGAACCCGACACCACCCCTGCTGCGCCTCTTGGTGACGGCCGGTTGGTGGCCGGGCGGTCGGTGATCAAGGCGGCGCTCAAGTCGTTGCCGTCGACCCCCGGGGTCTATCGCATGATCACCGCCAAGGGCGACGTGCTCTATGTCGGCAAGGCCAAGAATCTGCGAAAGCGGGTGTCGAGCTACGCCTCCGAGGCGCTGCTGTCGACCCGCATCCTGCGCATGGTCGCCCAGACCGCGTCCCTCGAGGTGGTCGCCACCCATACCGAGGTCGAGGCCCTGCTCCTCGAGTCCAACCTCATCAAGAAGTTGCGGCCGCGCTACAACATTCTGTTGCGCGACGACAAGTCGTTTCCCTATATTCTGGTCACCGGCGACCACGACTGGCCGCGCATCACCAAGCATCGCGGCGCCCGCAAGCGGCCAGGCGAATATTTTGGTCCATTCGCCTCGGCTGGGGCGGTGAGCCAGACGGTCAACGCCCTGCAGCGGGCGTTTCCCCTGCGCTCGTGCTCCGACAGCGTGTTCGCCAGCCGCACCCGGCCCTGCCTGCAATATCAAATCAAGCGCTGCACCGCACCCTGCGATGGCCGCATCGGCGCCGCCGATTACGCCGCCATGGTTGGCGAAGTCTCCGATTTTCTCTCGGGCCGCAGCCGCCAGGTCCAGGACAGTCTGCTGGCTCGCATGGAGGCCGCCAGCGAGGCCCTCGAATTCGAGACCGCGGCGGTGTTCCGCGACCGGGTGCGGGCCCTGGCCCAAATCCAGGCCAAGCAGGAAATCAACGTCTCCTCGGTGGGCGAGGCCGACGTCATCGCGGTCCATCAGGACGGCGGCCAGGCCTGCGTCGAGGTGTTCTTCTTCCGCGCCGGCCAGAACTTCGGCAACCGCGCCTATTTCCCGGTGCATACCGGGGCGGTCGAGCCCGGCGACGTGCTCGCCGCCTTCCTCGGCCAATTTGATCAAAACAAGCAGGCGCCCAAGCTGGTGCTGGTCAGCCACCCTCTGGCCGAACAGGCGCTGGTCGAGGAGGCCCTCGGCGTCCAGGCCGGCCATCGGGTCCATGTGGTCCGGCCCCAGCGTGGTGCCCGCCGTAAGCTGGTCGAGCATGCCGTCCAGAACGCCCGCCTGGCGCTCGCCAGCAAGCTCTCGGAGAGCGCTGCCCAGCGCAAACTGCTCGACGGCTTGGCCAACCGCCTGGGCCTCGAGGCGGCGCCCCGGCGCATCGAGGTCTACGACAACAGCCATGTGTCGGGGACCAATGCCGTCGGCGGCATGATCGTTGCCGGGCCGGCTGGTCTTGTCCGCAATGCCTATCGCAAGTTCACCATCAAGGGAGTGGCTGACGGCTCGATCACGCCGGGCGACGACTACGCCATGATGCGCGAGGTGCTGACCCGGCGCTTCACCCGGCTGCTCAAGGACGCCGCCGGGCGGGACGACGAGAGTTGGCCCGACCTGGTCGTCATCGATGGCGGTCAGGGCCATCTTTCCATCGCCAGCGAAGTCTTCGCCGACCTTGGAGTCAGCGATGTCGCCCTGCTGGCCATTGCCAAGGGCCACGACCGCAACGCCGGCCGCGAGCGTCTGTTCCTGCCCGGCAAGGCGGCGATCAGTCTCGATGGCCGGGACTCGGTATTGTATTTTCTCCAGCGCCTGCGCGACGAGGCCCACCGCTTCGCCATCGGCACCCACCGGGCGCGCCGGGCAAAGGCGGCGGGCGCCTCGCCGCTCGACGAGGTCGCCGGTGTAGGGGCCATGCGCAAGAAGGCGCTACTGCACCATTTTGGCTCGGCTCGCGGCGTCGCCCAGGCCGGCCTCGCCGACCTCGAAACCGTCGACGGTATCTCCACGGCGGTGGCCCGGGTGATCTACGACCACTTTCACGACGCGGAGTAGGGAGACTCTTTGGTTTGGCCCTCAATCGCCGGGCGCCTGCGTGGCGATTGAACGCAGGTCATCTTGATCGCATAGAGTCTGGTTTGACGTGGCGGCGAAATGCTATAAAGGCCACGCTACGCGGGCCGCAAGGAGGGCTCGGTATGATTACGAGTTTTCCCAACCTGCTGACCTTGTCGCGTATCGGCACCATCCCGCCGCTGATCGCGCTGTTTTATTGGGATAGCCCGTGGTCGGGCTGGGTCGCGCTCGGGCTGTTTACCGTGGCCGGTGCCACCGATTTTTTCGACGGTTACTTCGCCCGTTCCATGAGCCAGCACTCGCGGCTCGGCCGCATGCTCGATCCAATCGCCGACAAGCTGCTGATCGCCGCGGTGATCCTCATGCTGGTGGCCTTCGACAAGGCGCCGACCATCGCCGCCCTGATCATCCTGTGCCGCGAACTGCTGGTCTCCGGCCTGCGCGAGTTTCTCGCCGAACTCAACGTCGGTGTGCCGGTCAGCCGCCTGGCCAAGTGGAAGACGGTGATGCAGATGATCGCCATCGGTTTTCTTCTAGTCGGCGAAGCCGGGCCGGCATTCTTTCATCCGGCGGTGACCACCACCCTGGTCGGCGAGGTGCTGCTGTGGTCCGCCGCGTTGCTGACCCTGGTGACCGGCCTCGACTATCTGGTGGTCGGGCTCAAGCACATGGACGGCCCGGTCGACGAACAGGCCGATTCTCGCGTCGACGCCGATGCCGGGGAGGCCAAATCATCGCCCGATCCGGCGGTACCCCGGTAATATGCCGGCACCGATGATCAGTCTGGTGGGAACCCGGGAAAGCGGCCGGCGCGACATGCTGCTTGCCCTGGTCGGCGAGCTGTCAAGCCGCGGTCTCAGGGTCTCGGCGGTGATCGGCGCCGATGATCTCGATGGTATCGACCAGCCGGGCAAGGACAGTCATCGCCACCGCGACGCCGGCGCCGGCGAGGTCATGGTCACCTCGGCCAAGCGCTGGGCGCTGATTCATGGCGGCGATGACGCCGTTGGCGGGAATGACGCCCTGGCACGCATGAGTCCGGCGGACTTGATAATCGCCGAGGACGCCAACGCGCCGGCCATTGAAGTCCGCCGTGCCGGCGATGGTCGTCGGCCACTGCGCCGCCCTGGCGCACCGATTATTGCCGTGGTTAGCGACGAGCCGTCCGACAACCCGGATGTGCCGTCGTTCCATGGTGGCGACGTGCCGGCTATTGCCGACTTTGTCGCCGGCCATTTCGGCCTTACCTTAAGCTGAGCCATGCCCCAGTTGACTGACGATTGTTTCGCCCACGGCGGCCCGATGATGACCACGGCCGCGGCTCTGGCGCGCATCGGAGAAATCGCCGTTGTTGTAGCCGACAGGGAAACCGTGCCCTTGGCCGCCGCCGCCGGCCGAATCCTTGCCGCCGACGTCATCGCCGGAGACGATGTACCGCCCCATGACAATTCGGCGGTCGACGGCTACGCGGTATTCTTCGACGACCTAAACAGCGACGCCGAGACCCGTCTGCCGGTGACTGGCCGGATTACCGCCGGCCACCCCCTGGACCGCCCGGCCCGGCGCGGCGAGGCCCTACGAATCTTTACCGGCGCGCCGCTGCCGTCCGGTGAAAGCGAAAGCAGTCCCGACACGGTCATGATGCAGGAAGATTGCTGTGAAGACGGTGACGCGGTGGTCATCATGCCGGGCATCAAGCGCGGCTCCAACCGCCGTGCCGCCGGCGAGGATATCGCCGCCGGGAGCACCATCCTGAACGCCGGACGGCGTCTCAAGCCGGCCGATGTGGGCCTCGCATCATCGGCCGGGCGCGCCGCCCTCAAGGTCTACAAGCCGCTTCGGGCGGCGGTGTTCTCGACCGGCGACGAACTGCGCGAGCCCGGTGACGATCTCGCCCCCGGCGCCATCTACGACGCCAACCGTTATGCCCTGGCGGCGCTGCTAGACTCCCTGGGCTGCGCGGTGACCGACCTGGGTATCCTGCCCGATGACTTCGCCACCGTGCGCGACGCCCTGGGCGCGGCCGCGGGCAACCACGATGTGCTGTTCACCTCGGGCGGGGTCTCGGTCGGCGACGAGGACCACGTTAAGGCCGCGGTTGAGGCTCAGGGCTCGCTCCATTTCTGGCGCCTCGCCATCACACCCGGCCGGCCCCTGGCCCTCGGTCAGATCGGCGCGGTACCGTTCGTCGGCCTGCCGGGCAATCCGGCGGCCGCCATGGTCACCTTCATGCGTATCGCCCGGCCCCTGGTGCTGCGCCTCGCCGGGGCCACCGAGGTCGAGCCCGTGCTCTACCGAGTGCGCGCCGATTTCGACCACAAGAAAAAGCTCGACCGCCGCGAGTGGGTGCGTGCGCGTTTGGTGCCCCTGGCCGACGGCAGCCTGACGGCGGTGAAGTTTCCCCGCGAGGGCGCCGGTATCCTGTCGTCCCTGGTCGAGTCCGACGGCCTGGTCGAACTCCCCGAGCACATGACCCGGTTGACCAAGGGCACCATGGTAGATTTCCTGCCGTTCAGCGAGGTCTCGGGATGAAACTGCTGTATTTCGCCTGGCTGCGGACTAAAATCGGTGCCGCGTCGGAGGACGTCACGCTGCCGGCTGAGGTCACCGACGTGTCTGGTCTCATGGTGTGGCTGGCGAGCCGCGGCCCGAGCTACGCCGAAGCTCTGGCCAATCCGGCCATTGTGAGGGTCGCTGTCAATCAGGAATATGTCGCCACTGACCACCCGGTCGCCGCCGGCGACGAGGTCGCCCTATTCCCACCGGTAACCGGCGGATGACTTTTTGGAAAGTGTGTTCAGTCGCCACGCGGGCTCCCGCCGAACGGTCGGCGACGCACGTTCGCGCTTGCCAGCGGTCAATCGATGACCGCTGGTATCCTTC
>JAYZAP010000046.1:0-2164 GCA_036339655.1 Pseudomonadota bacterium
GTCGACGCCGGCGGCGACCAGAGCCGCGTTCACCCGCCCCAGTTCCTCGGTATAATCCGACCAGGCCGAGGCCTCGCCGGCTGGGGTAACCAGGGTCACCCGACGCCCGGCCGCGGCACGGGCCTCGGCGACGAGGCCGCCCAAGTATACATAATCGTCGTCGAACACCACAACGGGGCCGGGGACCTCGGCCCCGGCCATGATGTCGTCAGGGGTGAACACGTTGGCCAGGTCGTGGCCCGCTATCGGGTCGTTGTGGCCGTGCCCGACCCCGTCGCCGCGCCAGCGGCTGCCGGTGGCGACCACCACATGGGTGAAGCCGTATTCCCGCACCTGTTCGGCGTCGAGGCGGCTATCGAAGAACATCTCCACATTGGCCATCTTGCGAATCTGGTGGACCCGCCAGTCGCGCACCCTCGCCCACTCGGCGAGTCCGGGCAAGGCGCTCTCGGCACTGACCCGGCCGCCGGGCGCATCGCTTGCCTCGGCCACGGTCACGCTATAGCCGCGCTGGCCAAGCGCTCGCGCCGCCTCGAGCCCGGCGGGACCGGCGCCAACCACCAGTACCCGGACGTCGGACCCCTTGGCAGGAATATTTTCCGGGTGCCAGCCGCGCCGCCACTCCTCGCCCATGGCGGGGTTCTGAGTGCAGCGCAGCGGCACCCCGGCGCGGTCGCTGGCGATGCAGATGTTGCAGCCTATGCATTCCCGGATGTCGTCGTCGCGGCCCTCTTCAATCTTCTTCGGCAGGAACGGGTCGGCGATGGACGGCCGCGCCGCGCCAATCATGTCGAGGCGGCCCTGGGTTATCTGGCGCACCATGACGTCCGGCGAGGTAAAGCGCCCGACCCCGACCAGCGGCTTGGTGGTCATGGCCTTGAAGCCGTCGTAATAAGGCTCGTTCCAACCAGCCTTGTTGACGAACCGCGAGGCGCCTGCCTCCAGGGTGTAGTCGCTGATGTTGATGTCCCATATGTCGGGCAGCTCGGCGAGCATGGCGAAGATGTCCTGCTGCTCGCCGCGCTCGATGGGCGCCGGCGCACCGGGACCGGCAGTGGTCGAGAACCGAACCGCGATGCCGCAGGTATCGCCGACCGCGTCCTTGGTCTCCTCGATGAGTTCGCGGGTCAGGCGCACCCGGTTCTCCAGAGACCCGCCGTATTCGTCGGTCCGGCGATTGGTCTTGGCCGACATGAACTGGCTGAGCAGATAGCCGTGGGTGGCATAGACGTAGACGATGTCGAAGCCCGCCGCCTTGGCGCGCAGCGCTGCGTCACGGTGCCAGCGGCGCAGCGCCCGGATGTCTTCCTTGTCCATGGCCCGGGTCTGGGCTGAAAAGGGTTTGCCCACCGGCATGCTGGCGGCGCCCAGAGGCGCCTCACGGCTCAGCAGGTTGGCGCTGCCCCGGCCGCCGTGCCACAGCTCGACTCCGGCCAGAGCGCCATGACTATGAACCTGCTCGCACATCAGGGCGTGGGAGCGTACGTCCTCGTCGTCCCACAGGGTGGCGTGGGGAAACGGCGTGTCGTCGGAGGTTGGGTGGATTGAGCAGTACTCGGTACACACCACCCCCCAGCCGCCTTCTGCCTTGGACGCCCGCATGGCGGCGAGTGTCTTGGGCATGGCATAGCCCATGCCCGAGCAATGGGGCACCTGGTAGAACCGGTTGGGCGCGGTGACCGGTCCGATGGTCACCGGCTCGAACAAAATATCGTAACGCGGGTCGCGGGGCATGACGTAACTCCGGATTGGATGCGGCCCGACAATAGACCACCATTGAAGCGCCGTACCAGACTGCTATCGTTCTCCCATGGCAACCAGCAAGGCGACATACGACTACATCATCATCGGCGCCGGTTCGGCCGGCGGCGTGCTCGCCAACCGGCTGTCGGCCGACCCGGATATCCGCGTCCTGCTGCTAGAAGCCGGGCGGCCGGATAGTAGCTGGACGATTCGCATGCCGTCGGCCATTCCGATCAATTTCTACCGAGCCAAATACAACTGGCGCTACCGCACCGAGCCCCAGACCCACCTCAACAACCGCCGCATCTATGTGCCACGCGGCAAGGTCCTCGGCGGGTCGTCGTCAATCAACGGCATGATGTACGTGCGGGGTCACGCGCTGGACTATGACCGCTGGGTCGATGAAGGCGCCGAGGGCTGG
>JAYZAP010000047.1:0-2531 GCA_036339655.1 Pseudomonadota bacterium
GAGGCCGATGAGCAAGCCCGAGCAGGACGCCAGATCGCCGTGGACCTCGCGGCTGACCTCGACCGCAGCGGCGGCGATGGACACCGGCCGCTCGCCGATGGCGGTCTCGCTGCGAACCTGTTTGGCGGCGCCATAGGCGGCCTGGAGCAGGCCGTCAAACTCGGGGCCCATCAACTGCGCCGCCTGGGCCACCCGGTGGGCCGTCTTGAGCTGGCCGAGCACGTTGGGTTCGCCGATCACCAAACTGTCGAGGGAGGCGGCGATGGCGAACAGGTGGCGCGCCGCCGCCGCGCCTTCCAGGGTATAGAACCCGGCGGTCAGCTCAGCGACGTTGATACCGGCGTGGCGGCCAAGCACATCGGCTACGGCGGCCGCGGCGGTCGAGGGGTCGCCATGAATGGTGTGGACTTCGACCCGGTCGCAGGTCGACATCAATAGCGCCTGGTCGAGGCCCGCCGCGCGAAGCCTCTGGAACACCATGGCGACTTGGTCGTCGCCAACCAAAAGTCGCTCGCGCAGCGCCACCGGCGCCGAACGATGGTTGGCGCCGACCACCACCAGGGCCGGCCATTGCGCGGTCGGTTCCGCCATGACGTCGCTAACGGTAGGCGCTGAGCCGGTCGGTCAACTCCGGGAGCGGTATCAGGACCTGCTCGCCCGTATCTAGGTCACGAAGGGTGACGGCGCCCTGGGCGCGCTCGTCTTCGCCGAGGATGAGGGCGGCGCTGGCCCCCAGCTTGTTGGCCCGTTTCATGCGCTTCTGCAGGTTGCCACGATAGCCGAGGTCGACGGTATAGCCGTCGCGACGCAGCCGGTGGGTCAGTTCAAGGGCGTCATCCGCGGCCTCGTCGCCCACGGGAATCACGGCGATGGGCCGCTTGGCCGCCGCCACATCGCCGACCAACATGGCCAAACGCTCAATGCCGGCGGCCCAGCCGATGCCCGGCGTCGGTTGCCCGCCCATGGCCTCAATCAGCCCGTCGTAGCGGCCGCCGGCGACCACCGCGCCTTGGGCGCCTAGGGCTTGGGTGGTGAACTCGAAGGCGGTGTGGGTGTAGTAGTCGAGGCCGCGTACCAGCCGGGGGTTAAGCCGATAGGCGATGCCCAGGCTGTCGAGGCCGCCGCACACGGCGGCGAAAAAATCTTTTGAATGGTCATTGAGGTAGTCGCCCATATCCGGCGCGCCTTCGATGATGCGGCGGTCGCCCTGGTCCTTGGAATCGAGAATACGCGGGGGGTTGCGTTCAAGCCGTAGCACGCTGTCATCGGAAAGTTTGTCGCGAAAGCCGCTGAAATAGGTCACCAGGGCATCGCGGTAGGCGGCGCGGCTTTCCGGGTCGCCCAGGGTGTTGAGTTCGAGCTCGGTGACCTCGGCGATGCCCAGGTCTTCGAGCAGTTGGGCGCCGAGGGCGATGACCTCGATGTCGGCCAGGGGTTCGGCAACCCCGAGAATTTCGGCGTCGAGTTGGTGGAACTGCCGTTGCCGTCCTTTCTGGGGCCGCTCGTAACGGAACATCGGGCCGTGGCCGTAGAACTTGAGCGGCAGGCTTTGCGCCAGGCCGCCGGAGATGAAGGCACGGGCGATGCCGGCGGTGTATTCCGGCCTGAGCGTAACCTCTTCGCCGCCGCGGTCGGTGAAGCTGTACATCTCCTTGTTGACCACATCCGAGGTCTCGCCCAGGGTCCGCTTGAAGACCTCGGTGAATTCGAAGATCGGCGTCGAAATTTCGCCAAAAACAAAGCGCTCGGCGACATCGCAGAACACCTCGATGACGTAGCGGTGGCGCCGGCTGTCCTTAGGCAACAGGTCGTGGGTGCCGCGTACCGGCTGAAGTTTCGCCAAGGCTCAATCTCCGGCTAAGCGGCGGCGGCGTCGGGGCTGCTGGCTTCCGCCTCGATTTTGGCGGCCTTGCGTTCGACCAACTCAACCAGATGGTCGATCAGGCCGTCCTCGTCGATTTTGTGGTCAGCGATGCCGCTGACGTAGACCAGGTGGCTGCCCTTGCCGCCGCCGGTAAGACCGATGTCGGTTTCCCGGGCCTCGCCGGGGCCATTGACCACGCAGCCGATGATCGACAGGGTCAGTGGCGTCGAGATGTGGGCCAGGCGTTGTTCCAAAGTCTCGACGGTCTTGATGACCTGGAACTGCTGGCGCGCGCAGGATGGGCAGGAAATCACGTTGACCCCCCGGTGACGCAGGTTCAGCGCCTTGAGCATTTCAAAGCCGACTTTGACCTCTGCCACCGGATCGGCCGACAGCGACACCCGGATGGTGTCGCCGATGCCCGACCACAGCAGCATGCCGAGGCCGACCGACGACTTGACCGTGCCGGTGGTCAGGCCGCCGGCCTCGGTGACACCGATGTGCAGGGGATAGTCGCAGGCCTCGGCGAGGCCCTGGTAGGCGGCGACGGCGAGGAACACGTCCGACGCCTTGACGCTGATCTTGAAGTCGAAGAAGTCGTTGTCCTCGAGGATGCGGGCGTGATCCATGGCGCTCTCGACCATGGCCTCGGGGCAGGGCTCGCCGT
>JAYZAP010000048.1:0-4248 GCA_036339655.1 Pseudomonadota bacterium
GGGCATTAGCCTGGTCATGGTCAACGGCCGGGCAGTGTGGCGCGGCGGCGAATGGACCGGCGAGCGGCCTGGACGGCTCCACCGCCGGGGGGCTGTGTGAACGAACAGGAGGTCGCGGCCCTCGACCGCGACGATCCGTTGGCCGCCCAGCGCGAGCGGTTCCATATCCCCGACGGCGTAATTTATCTCGACGGCCATTCTCTCGGCGCCATGCCCCAAGCGGTACGCACCGAGGTGGCCACCGCGGTCGATACCGAATGGGCCGAGCATCTGATTACCGCCTGGCGCCGCGACGGCTGGTGGCGCCTGCCTGAGACCCTGGGCGATGTGCTGGGCCGGGTGATCGGCGCCGCGCCGGGTCAGGCCGTGGTCACCGACACCACCTCGATCAATCTCCACAAGGCGTTGTGGGCGGCGCTGGATGCCAATTCGGACCGTCCGGTCATGGTCGCCGAGGCCGGGAGTTTTCCAGCTGACCTCTATATCACCGAGGGCCTGCTGGCCGGCCGACCGGACCTCGAGTTGCGGTTGCTGGGCGAGGGTCAAGCTATCGAAGAGCTGTTGGATGGCGACGTCGCCGTGGTGTTGCTGAATGCGGTCGATTATCGCAGCGGCGCATTCATGGACATGGCGGCGATGACCGCCAGGGTTCATGACGCTGGCTCCCTGGTGGTGTGGGACCTGTGTCACGCGGCCGGCGCCGTGCCTCTGGCGCTCGACGCCTGGGACGTGGATCTCGCGGTCGGCTGCACCTACAAATACCTCAATGGCGGGCCTGGCACGCCGGCCTTCCTCTACGCTGCCGAACGGTTGCACAGGCAGTTGCGTCAGCCCCTCTCGGGCTGGTGGTCGCACGCCGAGCCGTTCGCCTTCGAGCCCGGCTTTCGCGCCGACAACGGCATCCGAAAATTTCTCTGCGGCACCCAGCCGGTGCTCTCCCTGCGCGCCCTGAAGCCGGCCCTGGAGCTGTTCGCCGGGGTCGACATGGCCGAAGTCCGGGCCAAGAGCATGGCCCTGGCCGAGCTGTTCATCGCCGAGGTCGAGGGTCGCTGTGCCGGCCATGGCCTCACCGTGTTGGGTCCGCGTGACCCCGCCGCGAGAGGCAGCCATGTGGCCTTGGTCCACGCGGAAGCCTTCGCCATCAGCCAGGCGCTGATCGCCCGTGGCGTCATCGGCGATTTTCGCGGCCCCGATGTCATGCGCTTCGGCATGGCGCCGCTCTACGTGCGCTACGCCGACATTGTCCAGGCCGCCGAAATTCTGGTTCAGGTCATGGACAACGGTGAATGGCGCGAGGCGCGTTTTCAGACGCCGGCCGAGGTTACTTAAACTCGGTCCTTGACCGCGCGGATCGAAAAGCTCAAGGGGATGCCGGGCCATCCGTCGGGCAGACCGTAGTAGTGGTCGTCCCGTTTAACCAAGCCAGGGACGCCGCGCCACGAGAGGACTTTGTGCTCATGGAGGAACTCGATGCGCAGGCCGGCCTGGCACAGGCTGGTGACGATTTCGCCCAGGCTGTGGAACCATTGGTAGGTCTGGGTCGAGTTCAGCACCACACCTTCGTCGGCGTAGTCGTTGGCGGTGTCGAATCTGGTGGGCTCGGCGCTGCCGAAATAGTCAAAGGTGATCGGCGGTGGCAGGTCGCCGGCTTCGGTCTCGTCGTCTAACGCCATGACCAACGGATGACCTTCAGCCATGTAGAAGACGCCGCCCGGCTTCAAGGCGTGGCTGATGGTGGTAGCCCAGACGCCTAGGTCGCCGAGCCACACGATGGCGCCCCAAGATGTGAACACCATGTCGAACTGCTCGTCGACCAGGCTCGGCACGTCCTCGACTCGGCCCTCGATGAAGCGGCCGGGCATACCGCTGTCGGCGCTCAATTTGCGCGCCGTGGCGACGCCCTTGGGCGAGAAATCGACACCGGTGACGGTGGCACCGAGGCGCGCCAGTGACAGGGTATCGAGGCCGAAATGGCACTGCAGGTGGAGCAGGGACTTGCCCGCTACGTCGCCAATTTCGCCACGCACCAGAGGGTCGAGAATACATTCGCCGTTGAGAAATTCCTGTACCCGGTAGCGATCACTGCCGGTCTTCTGAGCTGTGTGTAGATCAACCAGATCATCCCAGTAGGCCTGGTTGGTTTGTTGGTGTTCGGTCAATTTGCTCATGGCAAATCCTCCGGTTGTAAGGCGCCCGCGAAGCGCTTGACGCTCTCCGATGAGAACAGATTGCGGTTCGTAGCTAGGAAGCTTCGGCAGCGTTTACCGCCTGCTCCTGGGCGTCGAGGAGCTCGGCCAGAGGGATGTGGCAACGAATCGCGTGGTCTGACTCCGTAGACTGCCAGGGCGGCGTTTCGCTATCGCAGACATCGCCAACGCGGCGCGGGCACCGGCGCTGGAAAGGGCAACCCCGGGCAGGCGGGAACAGGTCCACCGTATCCTCGGCGGCGAGGATCGGCTTGGTGTCCGGATCGGGTTCCAGCACGGCGCCGATCAGCACTTCGGTATAGGGATGGGACGGCAGGCGGTAGACCGCCGGCGAGGGGCCGATTTCGCACAGCCGGCCCTGGTAGAGCACCGCCACGCGATCGGCCAAGGCACGGACCACCGCCAAGTCATGGGAGACAAAAAGATAGGTCGTCCCGCGATCGGCCTGAAGCTGGGTCAACAGGTCGAGGACGGCGGCCTGAACCGAAACATCGAGAGCCGACGTCACCTCGTCGCACAGCACCAGTTCGGGCTCGGCGGCGAAGGCCCGGGCCACGGCGACACGCTGCTTCTCGCCGCCAGACAACTGGCTCGGCAGGCGCTCGAGATAGTCTGCGCGCAAGCGCACCTGATCCAACAGCGAGACGCTGCGCGCGTGCAACTCGTCACCATTAAGACCGAAATAGAGCCGCAGCGGCAGCGCCAGGATTTCGGCCACCGTGTGACGCGGATTGAGGGACGCGTCCGGGTTTTGGAAGATGATCTGAACCCGTCTCAGGAGATCCTTTGCCCGCTCATCGACCGGCGCATTGAGACTATTCGTTCCATCATAGGTGATGGTTCCGTCGCGCAGCGGCAATAGGCCGGCAATGGCCCGAAGGATGGTCGACTTGCCACTGCCCGATTCACCGACCAGCCCGATGGTCTCGCCACGGCGAATGGTCAAATCAATGTCGTCGACGATCGGCGTCACATCCGGCTGGCGGCCCAGGATCTGGTCAACGATGCCGGGCTTGGCATAGCTGATCGCCACGCTTTCGAGGTCAAGGATGCCATCCGCGTCGTCGAGGCCCAATCGACTGGGGCGCTTTGGCGGCTCCGGCGGCGGCAGCCGTTCAATCCGTTCGTGAAAATGACAACGCACCAATTCCTCAACGGCGGTGGGCACCAGCGCCGGCCGCTCATCACGGCAGCGTTGCTCCGCCATGGGACAGCGATCAACGAATGCACATCCCTGGCCCGCGCCGCCGGGTGCTGGCGGCTGCCCTGGCATGGACGCCGGCATAACCGCTTCCTTAATCCGTGGGATCGACATCAACAGCCCGCGGGCATAGGGGTGCGCGGGTTGTTTCAATACCCGGCGCGCCGGGCCCTCGAGCACGAGTTCGCCGCCATACATGACGGCTATGCGATCGCTGACCCGCGCAATGGCGCCGATGTCATGACTGGCATAGACCATCGCCGTGCCGGTCTCGGCCGCTAAACCGCGCAACAGTTCGAGAATATGGGCCTGGGTTGTGACGTCGAGGCCCGTGGTCGGCTCGTCGAGCAACAATACGTCGGGCTCGCCGGCCAACGCCATGGCAATGGCGACGCGCTGTTGCTGACCGCCCGAGAGTTCATGGGGATAACGCTCCAGCAGTGTTTCCGGTTGTGGCAAACGGACCTGGGTCAGCAATTCCATGGTGCGGCCCCGCCATTGCTCCTTGGCCAGTGTGGTGTGCAGCATCACCGCCTCGTTGATCTGCTGGCCGATCCGCGACGTCGGCGTCAACGACTGGCCGGCATTTTGCGGAATCAGAGCCAGATCGCCGCCGCGAATGTCCTCGAGCGCCCTATCGTCCATGTCAAAAACATTGCGGCGGCGAAATAGCGATTCGCCTTCCAATACATGAAGGCCACTCTTCAGGTAGCCCATCATGGCCAGGGCCAGGGTGCTCTTGCCGCAGCCCGACTCGCCAACCAGTCCAACCGTCTCGCCCTTGCCGAACGCGAGATCGATGTTGCGCAGGATCGGCAGCGTCACGCCGGCCTGATTGGT
>JAYZAP010000049.1:0-2771 GCA_036339655.1 Pseudomonadota bacterium
GTTCTCGTAAAGTGCGTTCACATCGCCAAGCAGGCTCCCGCCGCTTACGCGGCGACGCGCTGACGCGCTGACGCGCTTGCCGGCGGTCATGCGATGACCGCCAGTTCCGCTCCTCACGAACTTTCTTTCAGCCCGCGCCAGTCTTGGCCTCAACATAGAGGGGGTCGCTGACTGCCCGGCGCCAGCCCGCGTGGCGCTTGAACGCCCTAACCAAACGACCAGGGCCCAACCAAAGAGCATCGATTGCCCTAGCAATCGCTGAATTCAGCGGGACGCTTCTCGATGAAAGCTGCCATGCCTTCGCTTTGATCGGCCGTGGCGAAGCATGACTGGAACAGGCGGCGCTCGAACCGCACGCCTTCCGCCAGGTTCATCTCAAAGACCCGGTTGACTGCCTCCTTGGCCATGGCGGCGGCCGGCGCCGACATGCCGGCAATGGTCTCGGCTGCCTCAAGCGCGGTGTCGAGCAGCGCGTCCGCCGACACCACCCGGCTCACCAGGCCAGCGCGTTCGGCTTCCTCGGCGTCCATCATGCGGCCGGTGAGAACCATGTCCATGGCCTTGGCCTTGCCCACGGCACGGGTCAGGCGTTGGGTGCCGCCGGAACCAGGAATCACCCCCAGGGTGATTTCCGGCTGACCGAATTTGGCGCTGTCGGCGGCGATGATGGTGTCGCACATCATGGCGACCTCGCAACCGCCGCCCAGGGCGTAGCCGGCAACCGCCGCGATCACCGGCTTGCGGCAGCGACTGATGCGCTCCCACGGGGCGATAAAATCGTTCTTGGCGACCTCGACATAGGTCTTGGCCTGCATTTCCTTGACGTCGGCGCCAGCCGCGAAGACCCGTTCGCTGCCGGTCACCACCATGACGCGGACGGCGGCGTCGGCCTCGAAGCCGTCGAGCGCCTGGTTGAGCTCGCCGATCATCTGGCCGTTGAGGGCATTGAGCGCCTTGGGTCGGTTGAAGGTGATGAGGGCGACGGCGCCGCGAACCTCGGTGGTGATGGTCTCGTAGGCCATGGTCAAACTCCGTCAATGGCGGTCAATTGGGTGACAGGGAAAATTGTACGGTCACCGCGCCGTCGGTGCCGCTGATTGTGATGCGCAGGCTCTCGTCTTCACGCTGATAGTCACCGTTACCGGCCGGCTGCCAGCCGAGCTGGCCCAGGGTCGCGGCATAGAACGCCCGGACCTCGGATATGTTGACCACGCCGGCAGCATTTACCTCGACGATGCGGCCTTCCGGCTTGTCGAATACCAGCCCGGCGGCCAGGTCCTCGACCAATCCGTCCATCAGCGGCAGGTCCTCGATGCCGTTGACGAAGGTGCCGCTCTCCTGGGCCGCGAGCGGCGCCAAGGTCGCCGCCAGCAACAGGATCGCAAGGGATACCACCTTTATCATTAGCGCTGCCTCCGGCCACAGTAGAAGGTCGAACGCCCGGCCTGGACCATGCGGCGCACCGTAGCGCCACAGTCACAGCCGGGACATTTTTCACCCTCGCGGTCGTAGACCGCGAAGCGATGTTGAAAATAGCCCAATTCGCCCGACGACTGCACGTAATCCCGGAGACTTGAGCCGCCCGCCTCGATGGCCTCGGTGAGCACCCGGCGGACGGTCGCGGCGAGGCGCTCGGCGCGCTGGCCCGCCACCGTGTAGGCTATGCGCTGGGGCGACAAGCCGGCATGGAACAAGGCCTCGCAGGCATAGATATTGCCTACCCCGGCGACCACTCGCTGGTCGAGCAGTGCCGCCTTGATGGGCGTGCGCTTGCCCTTGAGGGTGGTGGCCAAGACGGCGCCGTTGAAGGCGTTGCCCAGGGGCTCGGGGCCGAGGCAGGCGAACAGTCGGTGTTGGTCCAGGGTATCGCCGTGGGCCAGGGTGATCAGGCCGAACCGGCGGGTGTCGTTGAACACCACGTGGTCGTCGCCATCCGTATGGAAGACCACGTGGTCGTGACGCTGACGGTCGACGTCGGCGCCGTGGTGGATGGTCATGCGGCCCGACATGCCGAGGTGGGCAATCATTACCGCGCCGTCGTCGAGATGCACCAGGATGTACTTGGCCCGGCGATTGACCGCCGTGACCCGGCGTCCGGTGAGCCGCGCCGGGAAGTCGTCGGGCAGGGGGATGCGCAGGCTGTCGCGATGCTGATCGACAGCCGTGAACACATGCCCCACCAAATGGGGGGCAAGGCCGCGGCAGACGGTTTCGACTTCGGGAAGTTCGGGCATGGCGGCGCACGGTAACGGGCTTTGCGGCGCTTCGCCATGGCAACCTTGCACCATTTCGAAGTTTCCCCGAGTTTCCCTTGGATTTCCAGGAGTTTGAGACTAAAGTTTCCAAAGAGGAAACTTATTCGAATTTGTCGCCAAAACCTATGGAAAACCATATTCGTCATTGGCGCCGTGAGCGCGGCCTGAGCCAGGAAACCCTTGGAAAACTTGTCGGATTGGGAAAACCTACGATATCCAAGCTGGAGCGTGGCGACCTCCGCCTGCGCGACGTTACCATCGCCAAACTGGTCGACGCACTAGACGTTCCTGCCGGCGCCTTGCTCGGCGATTACGCCAGTGGCATGTCCCCAGCCGATGAAGCGCCCGAAGAGGGGCCGAGTGCCCCGGCCGACGACACCAACTTCGGATACCAACGGGTCCCCATGGCCGACAAGGTCGGTATGGTGGCCGAGGTGTTCGCCAGCGTGGCCCCGACCTACGACCTCATGAACGACCTCATGAGCGCCGGCATCCATCGTCTGTGGAAGGCCGAGA
>JAYZAP010000050.1:0-5387 GCA_036339655.1 Pseudomonadota bacterium
ATAGATATCCACGTAGTCGAAGCCGAGGCGGGTCAAGCTGCCGTCGATGGCCTGGCTCAGCCAGCGCCGCGACAGCCCGCCAGAATCGGCAACGTCCTCAAGCGCGTTGCCCGCCTTGGTCGCCAACAGCCAATGGTCGCGGTCACCCTTGATGGCGCGGCCGACGATGCGTTCGGACTCGCCGTCGGTGTAAACATCGGCGGTATCCATGAAGTTGACGCCACCGTCCCGGGCAGTGGCGACAATCCGCTCGGACTCCGCAGCGTCGGCGGCGCCGCCAAACATCATGGCCCCGAGGCACAGGGTCGAGACCTCGACGCCGCTTTGCCCCAATTGGCGGTATTTCACGGATTCATGCTCCCTACGCTAACTGCGCCGTGCCGCTCATCGCCACAACGCAGTCGGGGGTTTCGGCCCACAGCGCGGCGCCGTCAACAGTCGGCATGCCGGCGACGGTGAACGGCGCATTATCGAATAACGGCGCCTTGGCCTGGTAGTCGAACCGGCGCAACGGCCGCTTGGGGCAGGATTCGCGCAGCAGATCGAGCAACAGAATGGCGGTCAGCGGCCCATGGACCAGTAGGCCAGGGTAGCCCTCCACACCCCGCACATAGTCGCGGTCGTAGTGAATTCGATGAGCATTGAAGATCAGCGCCGAGAAGCGGAACAGCAGCGCCGCGTCAGGCTCGACCACCCGGCGCCACGCAGGGTCGGTGGGCGGCGCCTCGCCGGTTCGCGGCGGCGCATTGGGCGACGGCGTGTGGCGATAGACGATATCGTGCTCTTCGTCGATTGCCGGGCCGTCGTCGCCGCTGATCACATGGCGCACGGTGACGAAGACGAGCTTGCCGCTGCGCCCCTCCTTGGGCGTGATCGAGAGGATCTCGGAATAACGGCGCACAGCCTCGCCGATGCGTAGCGGGCGCGCGAACGTGATGCGTCCGCCGGCCCACATGCGGCGCGGCAGGGTCACCGGCGGCAGGAACCCGCCGCGCCGGGCGTGGCCGTCGTCAGCCAGTTGGTCGCGCGGCGTCGCCTCGAGAAAATAGATCCAGTGCCAGCCCGGCGGCAGTTCGTCGCCGGCCGCGGGCGCCCCATGGTCATGCCCAAGCGTCGCCGCCAACCGCTCGGCCGGCCCCGGCGCGATAACATCCGCGACGTGCTCTCGCCGCCCGACCCATTCGGCCAATCGTTCAACGTCGTCGGTCATCAATAAGACCTCGGCAAACCCAGCACGTGCTCGCCGAGGTAGGCAAGGATCAGGTTGGTCGAGATCGGCGCCACCTGATAGAGCCGGGTCTCGCGGAATTTGCGCTCGATGTCGTAGTCCTCGGCCATGCCATAGCCGCCGTGGGTCTGCATGCACATGTCGGCCGCCGCCCAGGAGGCGTCGGCGGCCAGCAGCTTGGCCATATTGGCCTCGGGCCCGCAGGGCTCGCCGGCGTCGAACAGCGCCACCGCCTTGCGCACCATGAGGTCGGCCGCCTCGGTGTCGGCGTGGGCCCGGGCGATGGGGAACTGAATTCCCTGATTGCGCCCGATGGGGCCGCCGAAGACCTCGCGCTCGCAGGCGTAGGCGCTGGCCTTGGCGATAAACCAGCGGGCGTCGCCGACGCATTCGGCGGCGATCAGGATACGCTCGGCGTTCATGCCGTCGATGATGTAGCCGAACCCCCTGCCCGCTTCGCCGATCAGGTTGTCCGCCGGCACCTTGAGGTCGTCCATGGCGATGGCTGTGGTGGCGTGGTTGATCATGGTGCGGATGGGATTGATGTTGAGCCCGTTCCCCACCGCCTGGCGCAGATCCACGAGAAACACCGATAGTCCGTCGGTGCGCTTCGCCGACTGGTCGAGCGGCGTCGTCCGGGCGAGCAGCAGCATGAGGTCCGACTGTTCGGCCCGCGAGATGAAAATCTTGCTGCCGTTCACCACGTAATGATCGCCGTCGAGCACCGCCGTGGTCCGCAGGCTGGTGGTATCGGTGCCGCTGTCCGGCTCGGTGACGCCGAACGCCTGGAGGCGCAGTTCACCGCTGGCGATGGCCGGCAGATAGGACTGCTTCTGGGCTTCAGAGCCATGTCTTAACACCGTACCCATGGTGTACATCTGGGCGTGGCAGGCGGCGCCGTTGCAGCCCGATTTCTGAATTTCCTCGAGGATTGCCGCGGCCGCCGCCAGGGGTAGACCGCTGCCGCCGTAGGCCTCCGGAATCAGCGCTGCCAAATAGCCCGCCTCGGTTAGCGCCTCGATGAAGGCAGTTGGGCACTCCCGCTCGCGGTCGAGCGCGCGCCAGTACTCACCGGGAAATCCCGCGCACAGCGCCCGCAGGGGTAGGCGAATATCATCGAAGGTGGCACCCAACTCGATTGTCGCGCGGGATGGAATTTGCTCGGCCATGACGCCGCCAACCTAGCATTAACCGCTGTGTCGGCAATACCGCGTTGGCCTTGCCCCGTGCCGCACCGCAAACTATGTATGGTCTGGTGATTGCAAGGGGTTGTCTCCGACCGTGTTTGAATTTTTGAGCGGTTCCGAACTCGCCGCATTCGGCAGCGTTATCATCATCGATATCGTCATGTCGGGGGACAACGCCGTCATCATCGGTATGGCGGCGGCCGGCCTGCCGCCGGACCTGCGTCGCCGCGCCATCGTTTACGGCATCATTGCGGCGACCGTCCTGCGTATCGTCTTCGCCATGGTCACCGTCCAGCTGCTCGCCATCCTCGGACTGACTTTGGCCGGTGGGCTGTTGCTGGCCTGGGTGTGCTGGCACATGTGGCGCGACATTCGTGGCGGCCAGATGCAGGCTCCGGAGAGTGACGATGATTCCAACCCCGGGGCCGTGGTCAAAACCCTGCGCCAGGCCATGGTCACCATAATAATCGCCGACGTGACCATGTCGTTCGACAACGTGCTGGCGGTCGCCGGCGCCGCCCAGGAACATCTCTGGGTCCTGATCTTTGGTCTCATGCTGTCCATCGCTCTGATGGCCGTGGCGGCAAACTACATCGCCCAGATGCTCGAACGCCACCACTGGATCGCCTATGTCGGCCTCGCCATTATCGCCTACGTCGCCGGCGACATGATCTATTGGGGCTTCGTCGAGGTCGCCCTGGCCGCCGCCTGAGCCGCGCCTTGCGCCGGATTCAGGCCATGGCGCCCATGGGCAATTCCATGTCGGCGTCGGCCTCGCCCAATCGCCGGGCAATCATGCGAAAGGCGCTGTGGGCGTCTTCACGGGCGACATTGCATTGGCGCAGGTGGCGGGCGCCGGTGACCGCTGTACGGCCGTGCATCAGACGATGGTTGTCGAACAGCAGCATGTCGCCGGCGTCAAGGCGCAGGACAATCCGATAGGCCGGGTCGGCGATCAGATCGGTCACCATACGGCGGGCATGATAAAATGCCTCGGCCTCGCCATTGGCCAAGCGTGGCGGCGATGTCGAGCGCTCAGCGAAGCGGAAACCACAGACCGCGCCGTGGCCGTCGAGGAAGATGGCACGGGCATGACACAGTAGATCAAAATGTCCGTTGAACCGCCGCTCGAAGGCCTGGGGCACGGTCGACAACAGCGCGAAGGCTTCGGGATCGCGTTGCCGCAGTTCTTCGGCAAGCCGGAAACCGTCAATCAGGATGCTGTCGCCGCCTTCCGTGGCGGGGCTGATCGCATGGAAGGCGATAATCCCCGGCGGGCTATAGCGAAACGGCTCGTCCGTATGAGGGGCAAGATCGTGGTGCGAGTTGGACAGGGTCACCCTGTCGCCGTCGTTCATTATCTCGAAAAACCGCCCGCCATAACTGCCGATCTGTATGGGCCCGAGAACATCCATGACCGCCTCGGTGTCCTCGGGCGCCGGACCCACACCGCGCACAATAACCATGCCTTGGGAAACCAATTTGCGCAGCATTGCGAGCGACCCCCCGCCGCCGTCCGTTGCGGATTTCGAATCGAGCCTGACAAGGTCGGGCGGTGTCGCGGCATCCCACAATCGGGGCTCCCAGCGTATCGCCTGCCGGCCATGGCGAACCAACCAGGCGGGACCATAGCGGCTCACGTGACCATCGGCCCAGGCGATACCCAGGACGCCTTCATTGTCGAGCGACACGCCGGCAACCTCGGGGTACCAGTCAAACTGAGACAGGCTGACGAAACGATGGCCGCTGGCGGTGTCGCCGCAAAGATCACAGCGACAATTGTCGCGCAACCAGATCGTCGCCAGCATGGCGCTGTCGCCGTCGGACCAGTCGATACGAACGCCCTGCCCGGTCAATGTGGCACTAGCCGGCGTGGCGCGAGCCATCATGGTTCCGTACTCCTTATCGCCGCCGTGGTCGGTGCTAAAGAGTCAGTTAACCGCGGTTCCCCGTCAAGCAATCTGGCGACGCCGCGTAAACGCAACTTTAGTCATAGTCGTGTTCAACCCGGGGAAGCTCTCCAAGGGTTCGGCGTGGTGAATTCGAAATCAGCGGTACTAGAGGGGCTCGCCCACCATCAGGCCAGCCGGCTGCCGGAGGCCGAGGCGGTCTATCGCCGGGCGTTGGCGGCGTTAAATCGCTGATCGCCTCCAACATCAAGGTCGCCGCCATGGGCGCGGCCATCGACCTGCCGCTCGGCCACAAGGACGACGCCTGGTCGTTCGACCACTTCGATACCATGACCATCATGGTCACCGACGCCCCGCGCCCCGACGAAATCGTCCTGTGCATGGCGGTGGCCGAAGGCGGCCGCACCCACCCCCGGGTCGGCAACGCGCCGATTACGGATTGAGGAGGAGACCCAATGAGTGATGACGCCTTTTCCGCGAACGGCCACTGCCACTGTGGAGCCGAGCGGTTTCTCGTTGCGGCCGCGCCGATGCTGACCGAGTTCTGCCACTGCGAGAGCTGTCGCCGTTCCGTCGGCACGCAGCTGATGACCTGGGCGGGGTTCGCGCGGGACGCCGTCACCATCACCCAGGGCGAGCCCGTGGCCTATGAATCCTCGCCCGGCGTCATCCACACATTCTGCGGAATCTGCGGCACCTCGCTTACCCTCGGCGACGAGCGTTTCGCCAGTGAAATTTACGTCGCTACCGCCGCCTTCGATGACCCAGGGACCACGGAAGCCATCGCGCTCGAGGTCCACATCTGGCGCTCGGAACGCTTGCCGTGAGTTGAGACAACAGACAACTTGCCGCGCTACAGAGGTTTTGTATCCGAGGGTATCCGGGACGACTGACTGGTGGCTACCCGTCGGTGCGCGGCACCACCAGGGCGTCGACCGCCCGGCAGCCGTCAGGGCCGGCGATGACCGGATTGACGTCGATTTCCCCGATAACATCGCCCAGGGTGTCGGCCAGCACTGAGAACCGGGCCAGGGCCTCGGCCACCGCGTCGATATCGGCGGC
>JAYZAP010000051.1:0-4945 GCA_036339655.1 Pseudomonadota bacterium
CCAGGTCCAGGGCCTGGGCCGTTTCATGGGCTATGACTTCCATATTCTGACGCCGGACGAACTGGCGGAGATTTATCCCCTGTGCCGGACCGACGGCCTGCTCGGCGCCATACATGAGCCCTTCGACGGCCATGTGGACCCGACGCTTGCGACCAACGCCATGGCCAGTGCGGCGCGGGCCGGGGGCGCGGACATTTACCGCCATATGGCCGTCGAGGCGGTCACCCGTACACCCTCCGGCGAGTGGCTGGTGTCGACCTGCGCCGGCGATATCCGCGCAGAGCACCTAGTCAACGCCGCCGGCACCTGGTGCCGCGAAATCGGCGCCATGATGGGCCTCGACCTGCCGGTGGTGCCCATGCTCCATCAATACGTGGTGACCGAACGGGTTGAGGCCATCGCTGAACGCATGGCGGCCGGGGACGGCGAACTGCCCATCATCCGAGACCCGGAGGAAAGCTGGTACCTGCGCCAGGAGCGCGACGGCTACATCGTCGGCCCTTACGAAAAGGCCGCCCAGCCATGGTCGGTGGACGGCGTACCGCCTGAGTTCGGCATGGAACTGCTGCCCCCCGACCTCGACCGGGTCGAACACATCGTAGCCATGGCCATGGAACGGGTGCCGGCCCTCGCCGAAGGCGGTATCAAGACTATCGTCAACGGCCCCATAACCTTCACCCCGGACGGCAATCCGCTGATTGGTCCGGCTTTCGGCTTGAACAATGGCTGGCTCCTCACCGGTTCGAGCATGGGGGTCATGGAGGGCGGCGGCGCTGGCGCCTTCCTCGCGCAATGGATGGTCGGTGGCGCGCCGCCGAGCGACGCCCTGGCTATCGACGGGCGGCGCTTCGGCGGTTACGCCGACCGGGATTACCGCCTGGAAAAGGCCCGCGAATGTTTTGCCCTGCAGTTCGGCGTCCACTACCCCTACGAGGAGCGCGACGCCGGGCGCCCCTGGCGGGTCACGCCAGTCTACCAACGTCAGGCCGACGCCGGCGCGGTGTTCGGTTGCGCCTACGGCTGGGAGCGGCCCAATTGGTTCGCCCGTCCGGGAGATGACCGCGCGGCGCCGTTCACCTTCCGCCGCCCGCCCTGGTTCGAGGCGGTGGCCGAAGAGTGCAAGGCGGTACAGACCGGCGTCGGCGTCGCCGACCTTTCGGCGTTCGCCAAGTTCGAGGTCTCCGGCCCCGGCGCTAACCAGTTTGTTGACAGTCTTGGCGCCAACCGGCCGCCCCGGACCGTCGGCCGCATCGGCCTGACCCATGCGCTGACCCCCGAGGGCGGCGTGGCTTCGGAGTTCACAGTCACCAAACTGGCCGAGGACCGCTTCTATCTGACCAGTGCCGCCGCCGCCGAGCGCCACGATCACGACCTGTTGCACCAGCGCGCCGCCACACACCACGGCGTCCAGGTGGAAAACCGCACCGAGGCCCTGGGGATTCTCGGCCTCGCCGGACCGGGTTCGCGGGCGATGTTGTCAGGGCTAACCGACGCCGACCTCGATTTCCCCTGGCTGTCAGCCCGAAAGATCGAGGTTGCCGGCATCAAAGCCCGCGCCCTGCGCCTGTCCTACACCGGTGAGCTGGGCTGGGAACTGCATGTGGCGCTCGATCACATGGCGCCCCTCTATGATGCCTTGACCGGCGCCGGGGCGCGGCCGTTCGGGGTCTACGCCCTCAACGCCATGCGCCTGGAAAAGGGCTATGGTGGCTGGGGCGGCGACTTGACCACCGAGCGCACGCCCCTTGAGGCGGGGCTACATCATCTGGTCAGGACCGAGGGCCGCCAGTTCATCGGTCGCGACGCCATGATGGCGCGGGCCGCTTGCCAGGAGGCGTGGCGAATGGTGCTTCTTGAACTGGACAGGGCGGAAGCGGTCCATCCGTTCTTCGCCCACAGCGTACTGCGCGGCGGCGAAGCAGTGGGCATAGTCACCACCGCCGCTTTCGGCCACCGCACCGGCCGCTCCCTGGCCCTGGCCTATCTGACGCCTAAGGCCGGACCCGATGGCGACGGTTTGTCCGTGCAGGTGCTCGGCGAGGCTGTCGCCGCCACGGTGCTCGATGCCGCGCCCTATGACCCGGACAATCGATTTCCCCGTCATGGCTAGGATGTCGCCCAAAAGACGCCGTCGCTCTGGTGGCAGCGAGGGCCGCCGCGCCGGACCGGCCGAGACAGTTGTGCGGGCGCCCTACATCAACCGCTGGATCGGCACCTTCAACGTGCTCGACGAGGAGGGATTGAGCCTGATCGAGCACAACGCCGATATTCTGCTCAAGGAAACCGGCATGAACTTCACCGGCGATCCGGAAATTCTCGAAATTTTCCGCCATGCCGGCGCCGACGTTCAGGGCGAGCGAGTGCGTTTCGAGCCCGGCATGTGCCGCCAGTTGATTCAGGCGACAGCGCCCCGTCAGTTCAAACAGCACGCCCGCAACCCGGCCAACAGCGTGATGATCGGTGGCGACAATACGGTGCTGTGCCCGTCCTGGGGGCCGCCCTTCGTCCACGATCTCGATCAGGGCCGGCGCTACGCCACCATCGACGACTTCCACCGGCTGGTGAAGATCCACCAGATGATCCCCTGGCTTCACCACTCAGGCGGAGTGGTTTGCGAGCCCGTCGACCTGCCGGCCAACAAGCGCCACTTCGATATGCTTTACGCCCATATCCGCTATTCGGACCGGGCGTTCTACGGCGCCCTGATCGGCGAGGAACGGGCCCAGGACTCCGTCGACATGGCCAAGATTTTGTTCGGCGAGGACTTCGTCGCCGAAAATGTCTGCCTCTACGCGGTGAGCAACACCAACGCCCCCCTGGTGCTCGACGCCAACATGTCCGGCTCGCTCAAGGTCTATGCCCGCAACAACCAGGCGGTGGCTTGCACACCGTGGACCCTGGCCGGCGCCATGAGCCCGTGCACCGTCGCCGGCACCCTGACCCAGGTCATGGCCGAGGCCCTGGCCAGCCTATGTCTGGTGCAACTGATCAACCCCGGCGCGCCCTGCCTCATGGGCAGCTTCGCCAGCACCATCGACATGCAAAGCGGCGCCCCCACCTTCGGCACCCCGGAGGCGGCCAAGATGGTGCTGGCCTCGGGCCAGTTGGCGCGCCGCCTCGGCGTGCCGCTTCATACGGTGGGCTCCCTGTCGGCCTCCAAACTGCCAGACGGCCAGGCCGGCCAGGAAGGCGCCTGGGGTTTGGTCATGGCGCTGTTCGCCGGGGCCAACGTCATCAACCACGCCACCGGCTGGCTCGAAGGCGGCCTCTGTACCGGCTTTGAGAAGACGGTCATGGACGCCGACCTTTGCGGCAAGGTCCAAAGCCTGTTCGCTGGCATCGATTTGTCCGAAAACGCCCTCGCCCTCGACGCCATTCAGGCTGTCGGGCCGGCCTCCCACTTCCTCGGCAGCGACCACACCCAGGCCAACTTCGCCACCGCCTTCTATCGCTCCACCACCAGCGACAGCGCCACGTTCGAGCAGTGGAACAGCGAGGGGTCACTGGATATTGCCCAGCGGGCCAATGCCGAGTGGAAGCGGCTGCTGGAAACCTACCAACAACCGCCCCTGGACGAGGCCATCGATGAGGCGCTATTGGCGTTCATCGCCAAGCGCAAGGCTGCGACTCCGGACCGCGACTACTTCTGAGGCGCCATGACCAGGGCGACGCCGATGACCGCCACCGCCATGCCGGCCAGGGCCGTCAGGCCGATTTGCTCGCCGAGGACGAGATAGGCGAGCAGCGCCGCCGTGGTAATTGGTGTTGAGGGCGATGAAGTTGTCCGGCCCGACGATGCGCTCGCGGGTCTGGGGCCATTCGGCCATGAAGACCTCGGCCATCAGCGGCCGCATGTCCTCGAACCGGATATCGTCGAAGGCCCGCCACAGGACCCTGACCAGGTCTTCCGCCGGGGCGCTCATGATGCGTTGGACCCCAGATGGATCATCACCTCGGCGCCGCCGTCGACCATCAGGTCGGTGCCGTTGATCCAGCGGGCGTCGTCGCCGAGCAGGAAGGCGATGGCCGGGGCGATTTCCTCGGGCCGGCCGTTGCGGCCCCCGGCCTGGGCTTTCAACTGGTCGAGAAGGTCGTTGTCCATGGTGGCGTAGAAATCCTCAAGGATGGGTGTTTCCACCGCCCCCGGACTGACCGAGTTCACCGAGATGTCCCGCGCCCGCTGGGCCGTGGAAGCCGCCATTGTATAGACGATGACCGCCTCCTTAGAAAAATTGTAAGCGTCCGGCCCGTCCATGACCTGGGCGCGGAACCAATCGAGGCCGCTGGCGAAATCGGGCGTAGCGATCAATTCCCGGCTCATCTCGAGACGCTGGCGCCAGCCGCTGCCCGCCGCCGAGGCGACATTGACCACAGCGCCGCTGTTAGCCAGACGCGGCAGCAACGCATTGGTGAGGTGGCGAAGCCCAAGAAAGTTCACCGCCATGACCTGCTCGGCCGGGCGACTGCCGGGCACCCCGGCCACATTGCACAGGCCATGGATGGGATCGTCGAGCCGTCCCACCAGAGCGTCGATGTCGTCGGGCCGCGACAGATCGCAACGCTCGATGTTTGGCGCGCCGGCGACATCAACGGCGATGACCTCGGCGCCCTCGCGGGCCAGGATCTCGGCCGTCGCCAAGCCGATCCCCGATGCCGCGCCGGTCACCACGATACGCCTACCGGAAAATCTCAACAGTCCGTCTCCCCAATACTTGCGACGATTGTAAGCCGACGGGCTGTCGCCGGATAGGGATTGAGCCCTCTTCATGGGGGTAGGGTCGCGTCGGCAAAGACCACATAGCGCAGCGGACCGCCGGCAGTTAGGGTGTCGAATGGATAACAAGTGGACAGCACCAGGCGCGGAGTGTCGGCATTAATCTCGATGTGCACCCGCCGGCTGTCGACCACCACCATGGCGGTCACCCGGAAATGCTAGCGTCGGGCA
>JAYZAP010000052.1:0-3089 GCA_036339655.1 Pseudomonadota bacterium
CAACAGGACATGATTGCCCGAAGGGTGGAAGAAGCTGCGCAGGGCCTTGTCGAGACGCGCCGTGGTGGCGCCCATGGCGCGCAGCACCTTGGGTGTCAAGGCGACCTCGTCCAGGTCGATGCCGGGCATGTAGCTGAGCAGGCGGACGATGTGGGTCTTGCCGTCGGCGTCGTCGGCGGAACTGCTCAAGGCGCCGTCGTTGGTGCGAATGACCCGGGGCACCGGCAACGCGGGGTCACGCGCCTCGACGTGGGCCAGGGCCTGATGCTGCATATCCAGGACGCCTGGATCCTCGTCGCTGTTGGCGAATTTGAGCACATAGGCGGCGCCGTCGGCGGCGCGGATTCGGAAGTTCTGGTCGCGCTCGCTGTAAATCCGTTTGAACTCGCCCTCGATGCCGTACAACGCCCGCGCTACCCGGGCCGCGTCCTCTTCACTGAAGTCGGGCACGTCGCTGTCGAGGAACTTGATATTTTCGCCGCCGCCAGTGCCGCTCATGATAACGCTCGCGCCGAGGCGCGCTCCTCCGGGTAATCAATGGCCGGCATGCTAGCCTTACCGACGCCGGCTTCCAAGCGTCCCGTGGGCAAATTTCGCCAAAACTGTGTCATCGTTGACCGCCGCCGCGTTCTGGTCTTTGCTGGCGCGAATCTTTGAGCCTGGGGGAGACCCGTCGATGAGTTTTGGAATGGGCCAGTCGGTGCGGCGTACCGAGGATGCGGCGTTGCTGGTGGGCAAGGGCAGTTTCGCCGACGACGTCAACCTCGATGGCCAGATCCATATGGCGGTGGTTCGTTCGCCGCACGCCCACGCCGACCTCGGTGCTATCGACGGAGCGGCGGCGCTCGCCGCGCCGGGGGTGATGGCGGTGTTGACCGCCGCCGACTTGGCCGCCGACGGGGTTTCTGACATTCCCTGCCTGACACGCGACCCATCGGCCGAGTTCAGGAACCGCGACGGCAGCCGCATGCCCGACGTGCCCTATCCGTTGCTCGCCGACGGTAAGGTCCGCTACGTTGGCGAGCCGGTCGCCGTGGTCGTCGCCGAAACCGCGGTTCAGGCCCTCGATGGCGCCGAAGCGACGGTCGTCGACTACCAGCCGTTGGCGGCGGTAACCGAGGCCATGGTGGCCCTGGCCCATGGCGCTCCCCAGCTCCGCGACAACGCCCCGGGCAATCGGATTTTCGACTGGGAAAAGGGCGACGGCGCCGCGGTCGACGCGGCCTTCGCCGCCGCCACCCATGTCACCAGCCTCAAGTTGGTCAACAACCGCTTGGTCACCAGCTATCTGGAACCCCGGGCAGCGATCGGCGCCTACGATCCGGCGACCGGCCGCTACACCCTGATTGCCGGGTCCCAGGGCGTCCATCGCCACAAGGCCAACATGGCCACCTGTCTGGGCATCGAGCCCGACGAGGTTCTGGCGATTTCCGGCGATGTCGGCGGCGGCTTCGGCGGCAAGGGCTTTACCTATCCCGAATATGTGCTGGTTTCCTGGGCGGCCCAGCGGGTCGGCCGGCCGGTCAAGTGGGTGGCGTCGCGCGGCGATACCTTCCTGGTCGACCTGCAGTCGCGCGACCATGTGAGCCACTGCGAACTGGCACTTGACGGCGACGGCAACTTTCTCGCCCTCCGCGCCACCAGCACCTGCAACCTGGGGGCCAATATCGCGCCCCGGGCGGTCTACGTGCCGCTCAACCACATGTCCTCGGTGCTGTCGGGGGTCTACGCCTTTCCCTGCATTCACCTGCGCCTCCACGGCGCCTTCACCAACACCACGCCGGTTCACGTCTATCGCGGCGTCGGCCGGGCCGAGGCCATGTACCTGGTCGAGCGCCTGGTCGACCAGGCGGCGGTGGAAATGGGCCTGGACCGGGTCGAGTTGCGTCGGCGCAACCTGATTTCGCCCGACGCCATGCCCTACGCCTCGCCCATGGGCATCACGTATGATAGCGGCGACTTCGCCGCTTGCCTGCACATGGCGGTCGACCGGTCCGGGTGGGCCGGCTTTGCGCCCCGGCGACAGGCGGCGACCGGCCGCGGCCGACTGCGCGGCATCGGCCTGGCCAGCTACATCGAAGACGCCGGCGGCCCACCCACGGAGTTTTCCCGGGTTCTGGTCAACCCGGACGGCACGGTCGACGGCTTCATCGGTTCCCAGTCCAACGGCCAGGGCCACGGCACGGTGTTCGCCCAGGTGCTCGGCGAGCAGCTTGGCGTCGCCTTCGACCAGTTGCGCATTACCTGGGGCAACAGCGACGTGGTGGCCGATGGGGTCGGCAGCTTCGGGTCGCGCTCGACCCAAACGGTCGGCTCGGCCCTGGTGGTGGCCAGTTCCATGGTAATCGACAAGGGCCGGGCGGCGGCGGCGCAACTGCTCCAGGTTGGTCCCGACGACGTCGACTACTGCGACGGACGGTTCACCGTGGCCGGCAGCGGCCGCGCCATCAGTCTTGGCGATGTCGCCCAGGCCATGGCCGGCGACGACATGCCGGCCGAGTTTCGTGGCGCCCTGGCGGCCGAGTTGACCTACCAGACCGACGGAGACTCCTATCCCAACGGCTGCCATGTGGCCGAGGTCGAAATCGACCCGGAGACCGGCGTGGTTACTTTAGCGGCCTACACCGCGGTCGATGACTTCGGCCGTCTGGTCAATCCCATGCTGGTCGACGGCCAGGTCCACGGCGCCGTGGTTCAGGGTATCGGCCAAGCCATGTATGAGCGCACGGTGTTCGACCCGGCCACCGGGCAAATGTTGAGCGGTTCGTTCATGGACTACACCATGCCCCGGGCCGATGATATGCCGCCCCTCGCCACCGGCACCGTTGAAGTGCCCAGCCTGAACAATCCGCTGGGCGTCAAGGGCGCCGGCGAGGGCGGCACCATCGGCGCGCCGCCGGCGGTGATGAACGCCATCATCGATGCCCTGCGGCCCCTCGGCATTGACCACCTTGACATGCCGGCGACACCGGAGGTGGTATGGCGAGCCGTGACGAACCGCTGAATTGATGGCACACCAGGGTCATGGCCGAGACCAGCGCAAGTACTGAATACCAGCATCCCGAAACGCTGACCCTGCGCGGCATGGC
>JAYZAP010000053.1:0-3895 GCA_036339655.1 Pseudomonadota bacterium
GGCCCGATGTGGTCATCGCCTCGAGTTCGTCGGGCCTGCTGCCCAGCGAAATTCAGGCCGAGTGTCAACATCCGGAGCGCATCTGCATCGGCCACCCGTTCAATCCGGTCTACATCCTGCCTCTGGTCGAGGTGCTGGGTGGCGACAAGACCGCTACGGAGACCGGGGACCGGGCCGACGCCTTCTACAAGAGTATCGGCATGAACGTGGTACGGGTGCGCAAGGAGGTGCCGGGTTATATTTGCGACCGCCTCCAGGAGGCCCTGTGGCGCGAGGCGCTGCACCTCATCAACGACGGCGTCGCCACCACCGAGGACATCGATACCACGCTCATGGACGGCCCCGGTTTCCGCTATGCCATCATGGGCCAATGCATGACCTATCACATGGCCGGCGGCGACGGCGGTATGGCCCATTGCCTGGAACAGTTCGGTCCGGCCCTGCAACTGCCCTGGACCTCGCTGGTGGCGCCGGAACTGACCGACGAGCTGAGCCGGCGACTTATCGACGGCACCGCCAAACAGGCCGGCAACAAGACCGTCAAGGAACTTGAGCTCGAGCGCGATGATCTGCTCATCGGCCTGTTCGAGATGCGCGACAACTACCGCGCCGGGCTCGGCCGCCATGCCGCCAATCGTTATGCCCGCCGGATCGTCGAGCCGTGGCGGGCTGGCGCCATCCCCGACGCGCCCCTGGCGATCTATCAGGGCCATGTGGAAGCCGCCTGGGTCGACTACAACAATCATATGAGCGAAGGGTTCTACCTCCACGCCTTCGGCGACGCTTCCGATGCGTTGTTCCGCTACATCGGCGTCGATGAGGCCTATCGCGCCTCGGGCCGTACGTTCTTCACGGTCGAGTCCCACATCAACTACGCCCGCGAGGCGTCCGAGGGCGACCTGCTTAAGTACACGACGCAGTTGCTCGACCTGAACCCAAAGGGCATGCACATCTTCCACGCCATGTACGACGTGGACGACAATCTGCTGGCGACCACCGAACAGGTGGTCATGCATGTGGATTCGACCATCCCCAAGACCACGCCCATGCCGCCCGAGGTTCATGGCGCTCTCGGGGCCGTCCTTGCCGCTCACAAGGACATGCCGTGGCCCGACAACGCCGGCCGCAAGATGGGTCTCAGGACAGCCGGCTAGCCATGGACGTCGCGCTCGACACCGAGCAGCAGCTTCTTGTCGATGCGATTCGCGCTTTCGTCGACCGGGAGCTGGCGCCCCACGAAGATACGGTCGAGAAGACCGGCGAGGTCACGTCCGAACTTGATGCGCAACTCCGCGCGAAGGCTATCGAGCACGGGGTCTACGCCGCCAACCTGCCCGCGGACCTGGGCGGCGGCGGCCTTGACAAATTGGCCACCACCCTAATGGAGCGGGAGCTGGGCCGCACGTCTTTTGCCCTGCAGTACATTGTCCATCGGCCGTCGAATATCCTGCGTGCCTGCACCGACGACCAGATAGCGCGCTACCTCAAGCCGACCATCGCCGGCGACCGGATCGAGGCCCTGGCCCTGACCGAACCCGGCGCCGGCTCGGACTTGCGTTCCATGACCACCCGCGCCGTGCGAGACGGCGACGGCTACGTCATCAACGGCCGCAAGCACTTCATCAGCTACGCGGATAGGGCCGACTACGTCATTTTGTTTGCCGCCACCGGTGAGGAGGAGACACCGCGCGGCCCGAAGAAACTCATCACCTCGTTCCTAGTCGACAAGGGCATCCCCGGGTTCGACGTGCGGCTCGGGCCTGATTCCGTATCCCACCGCGGCTATCATCACTGCGAGTTGGAATTCAACGACTGCCGCCTTGGCGCTGAGCAGGTGCTGGGACACGAGCACAAGGGCTTCGACGTGGCCAACCAGTGGCTCGGCGGCACCCGCCTGACCGTCGCCGCCCACTGTGTCGGCCGAGCCCAACGGGTCTTGGAGATAGCCACGCAATGGGCCGCGACGCGAAAGCAGTTCGGCCAGACCATCGGCAAGTTCCAGGGCACCTCGTTCAAGCTCGCCGACATGGCGACCGAGGCGGCGGCGGCCGAGTACCTGGTCCTTGCCGCCGCCTGGAAACTGTCCCAGGGCATGGCCGCCGACCAGGACATCGCCATGGCCAAGCTCTATGCCACCGAGATGCTGGGCCGGGTAACCGACAACGCGGTGCAGATATTCGGCGGCATGGGATTGATGAGCGAGTTGCCCATCGAGCGGTTCTGGCGCGACGCCAGGGTCGAGCGCATCTGGGACGGCACCTCGGAAATCCAGCGCCATATCATTTCGCGTGGCCTGCTGCGCCCCTTGGAAGACTAGAACCGGAGTATAAATTCATGGCTAACCCCGTATCGACCGAGCGCCGTGGCGCGGTGCTCGAGGTCACACTCGACCGGCCCAAGGCCAACGCCATCAATTCCGAGACCAGCCGCTACATGGACGACGTGTTCCAGGCCTTTGCCATGGACCTCGAGTTGCGGGTCGCGATTCTGACTGGCGCCGGTGAGAAGTTTTTTTCTGCTGGCTGGGATTTGGTTCAGGCCGCCAGCGGCGAAAGCGATAGCGGCGGTTTCGGCAAGGGCGGCTTCGGCGGCCTGACCCAGTTCTTCGACCTGGACAAGCCCGTCATCGCCGCCATTAACGGCTACGCCGCCGGCGGCGGTTTCGAACTGGCGCTGGCCTGCGACCTCATCGTTTGCGCCGACCACGCCACCCTGATGCTGCCCGAGGCCCTGCGCGGTATCACGCCCGAGCCCATCGGCGTGCGCCGCCTGTTGTCGCGCCTGCCGCGCACGGTGGCCATCGAAGTGCTCTACGCAGGACGCCGGTTGAGCGGCCAGGAAGCCTACGACATGGGGCTGGCGAGCCGGGTGGTGACCCAGGCCGACCTCATGGACAGCGCCCGCGAACTGGCCGACGACATCGTCGCCAACGCGCCGCTGGCCATCGCCGCTATCAAGGAAATGGTGACCCTGACGGAATCCCTCTCGCTCACTGAAGCCAGCGCGATGGAGGCGTCCGGCGGCCTCAAAGGCTACGAAAGGATGAACCGCTCGGAGGACGCCAAGGAAGGTCCCCTGGCCTTCGCCGAGAAGCGCGACCCGGTGTGGAAGGGGCGCTAGCCCGGGCCGCGCCATGTGGACGCCGTCGCCCTTCTTCCTCCACAGCGAGCGGGTGCGCCGTGACTGGATTGACTACAACGGCCACATGCACGAGGCCTACTACGTGCTGGTGTTCGCCAACGCCACCGACGCGCTCTATGACCACCTGGGCATGGGGACGGCCTACCGGGAGAAACGTGGGTTCTCCATCTACACCCTGGAATCCCACGTCAACTATCTCAAGGAAGTCGGCGTCCGGGTGCCGCTCCGGGTGACCACCCAGGTACTCGCCGTCGACGACAAGCGCATGCAGGTGTTCCACGCCATGTACAGCGGCGAGACCCGCGACATGCTGGCGACCACCGAACTCATGGTGCTCCACGTGAACACCAGCGGCACCGAGGTCCGGGTCGAGCCGTTTCCCCGCGATGTCGTCGAACGCCTCGAAGGCGTCATGGAGGAACATTGCCAAATACCGAAACCGACCCAGGCGGGCCGGATCATCGCCATGCGCCGGCCGGCGAATCAACCATGAGCGATGATTTGAAGGGCAAATGTGTTCTTGTCACCGCCGGTGGCGACGGCATCGGCAAGGCCGTTGCCCTGGCGTTTCATGGCGCCGGTGCCCGGGTTCACATCTGCGACGTGATGGCCGAGCGCCTCGACGCCATGAAGCATGCCGGCATCGAAGGCACTCTGTGTGATGTCGGCGACGCTGCCCAGGTCGACCGCTTGTTCGATACCGCCGAGACGGGCCTGGGCGGTCTCGACATTCTGGTCAACAACGCGGGTATTT
>JAYZAP010000054.1:0-3322 GCA_036339655.1 Pseudomonadota bacterium
AAGGTCAGAAGGTGCTGGCCATTGACTACAAGGCGGCGCTCGAGCAGGCGGCCGGCCTAAGCGGCGACCTCAACGAAATTTTCGACGAATATGACGCCATTCTGACGCCGACGGCACCTGGCGAAGCCCTGGTCGGCCTCAAGTCCACGGGCGATGCGTCTTTCTGCACCATCTGGACCCTGTGCGGCACGCCGGCCCTCAGCCTACCACTGCTCCAGGGCCCCAATAACATGCCGCTGGGGGCCCAACTCGTGTCCTACAGGGGCGACGACGCCCGGCTGTTCCGCACCGCGCGGTGGCTGGTCGAATCACTCGAGGAATGAAGCCGACTGATCAATTGGCGTAACCAATTTCCTTCAGGGCTTCGCCGATTTCGTCGAGGATGGCCGGGTCGTCGATGGTCGCCGGCATGCGGTAGTCCTCGCTGTCGGCAATCTTCGCCATGGTGCCGCGAAGGATTTTGCCAGAGCGCGTCTTGGGCAGGCGGGCGACCACGGTGGCGGTCTTGAACGCGGCCACCGGGCCAATCTGGTTGCGCACCATCTGCACCACTTCCGTGACAATCTCGGCGCCGTCGCGGTTGACCCCGGCGTTGAGCACCAGGAAGCCCAGCGGGAGTTGGCCCTTGAGCTGGTCGGCGACGCCGATGACCGCGCATTCCGCGACGTCCGGATGGGCCGACAGAACCTCCTCCATTGCGCCGGTGGACAGCCGGTGTCCGGCCACATTGATGATGTCGTCGGTGCGGCTCATGATGAACAAATAACCGTCTTCGTCCTCGTAGCCGGCGTCGGCGGTCTGGTAGTAGCCGGGATAGTCTTCGAGGTACGAGGAAATGAAGCGATCGTCGTTGTTCCACAGGGTCGGCAGGCAGCTCGGCGGCATGGGCAGTTTGATGGAAATGGCGCCGATGTCGCCGCGCGGCACCTCGTTGGCATTTTCGTCGAGAATCTTGACCTGATAGCCGGGCACCGCCTTGGTCGGTGAGCCGGCCTTGATGGGCAGGCTGCCGAGGCCGACGCAATTGGCGCCGATGGCCCAACCGGTCTCGGTCTGCCACCAGTGGTCGATGACCGGCACGCCGAGGTGCTTCTCGGCCCAATGCAGGGTATCCGGATCGAGTCTCTCGCCGGCCAGGAACAGGGTGCGGAAGCAACTCAGGTCATAGTCCGCCATGTAGGCCGCGTCCGGGTCGTCGCGCTTGATGGCGCGGAACGCGGTCGGGGCCGTGAACAGAGCAGCCACGTTGTGCTGCGATATGACCCGCCAGAACGCGCCGGGGTCGGGCGTGCCGACCGGCTTGCCTTCGTAGAGGATGGTGGTGCAACCGTGGAACAGCGGCGCGTAAACGATATAAGAGTGGCCGACCACCCAGCCGACATCGGAGGCCGCCCAATAGACCTCGCCGGGCTCGATGCCGTAGATGTTGAACATGGACCACTTAAGCGCCACCAGGTGGCCGCCGTTGTCGCGCACCACGCCCTTGGGAATGCCCGTGGTGCCCGAGGTATAGAGGATATAGAGCGGGTCGGTGGCCGCCACCGGGACGCAATCCACGGGTGTCGCCGACGCCATGGCTTCGTCCCAATCGACATCACGGCCGGCCTGCATGGTGGCGGGTTTCTGCTCGCGCTGGAGCACGAGACAGGTGGACGGCTTGTGGCTGGCCAGATCAATGGCGCCGTTGAGCAGCGGCATATAGGGAATGATGCGGCCCGGTTCGATGCCGCAGGAGGCGGCGACCACGACCTTGGGCTTGGCGTCGTCAATGCGGGTCGCCAATTCGTTGGAAGCGAAGCCGCCGAACACCACCGAATGAATCGCGCCGATGCGGGCGCAGCCGAGCATAGCCACCACCGTCTGGGGAATGGTCGGCATGTAAATCAGCACCCGGTCGCCTTTTTCAACACCAAACGCGGTCAGGGCGCCGCCGAAGCGGGCGGTCTCGTCCTGAAGCTCGCGGTAGGAAATGTGGCGGATGGTGTCGGTGAGCGGGCTGTCGTAGATAATCGCCGCCTGGTCAGCGCGGCCCTGGTCGACGTGGCGGTCGACGGCGTTGTAACAGGTGTTTGTCTCGCCGCCGGTGAACCAGCGATAGAACGGCGGATTGGACTGGTCCAGCACCGTGTCCCAGCGCTTGTACCAATGAACGTCCTCCGCCGCCTCGGCCCAGAAGCCTTCCGGGTCGGCAATGGAACGGGCATAGACGTCGTCGTAGCGGCTGGTCATCGATTGCTCCCTGTGGCTGGCCGCCGATCTTTGTCAGCAATTCTAGATGTCACAGATTTTGCTGCATTATTCCCGGTTTGAAAAGGGTGGGCGCGGTGCGGTATCGCCTCTTATTATCGCCGGCAAGAGCAAGTACCTTCCCCCGGACTTGACATCGACCGGAGATTCAATTGGCCAATATGTAGAAAACACGGGTGGCGTCCGGCGGGCCCGCACGTCGCGGGCGGGCATCCTGTGGCCCGGCATTCCCGGCCGCGCCGCCGCCGCCGTAGCAGGCCAAAACGGCCTAGCGGCTTCAGCTTGATTTCGATGATGCAAGCGGCGCCATGGGCGTTACCATGTGGCCCACCATTCCCACTACCGAGACCGTACCGTGACCGACAATTTTCCCCACCTCTTTTCGCCGCTGACCATCGGGCCGCTGACGGTCAAGAATCGCATTTTCTCCACTGGTCACATGACCATGATGATCAACGGCGGCGTGCCGAACGATGATTTCGTCGCCTACCACGCGGCCCGGGCCGCCGGCGGCGCCGGGCTGATCATCACCGAGGCGGCGCGTGTTCATGCCTCGACGTCGACCAGCGGTCTTGCCATTGACGGTTCGAGCGACAACTGCATTGCCGCCTATGCCAAGACGGCCGACGCGGTCCATGCCCATGGCTGCGCCATATTCGGCCAGCTCAGCCACGGCGGCCGATCGGCCTACGGCACCAACGACGGCACCCGCGCTGTCGCCTATGCGCCGTCGGCGACTCCCGATGAGCGTTTTCACAACCAGCCCAGGGCCATGACAACCGCCATGGCACGGGACCTCGTCGCCGGTTACGGTGACACCGCCCGACGCATGGCGATCGCCGGCCTCGATGGCGTCGAAATCCTGGCCAGCCATGGCTCGCTGCCGGCCCAGTTTCTCAATCCTCGCCTCAATTATCGCGAGGACGAGTATGGCGGCTCATTCGACAGGCGGCTTGGCTTCCTGCGCGATCTTATCGCCGACGCGCGGGGCAAAATCGGCGACGGCGTGGTTCTCGGCATGCGCATATCGGGCGACGAGATGAGCCATGACGGACTGACTCCGGACCTGGTGATC
>JAYZAP010000055.1:0-5920 GCA_036339655.1 Pseudomonadota bacterium
GGCGGCCGCCGCCGTGGCGGTGCTGGCCTGGCCCGGCACGCCGGGCCAAATGCTGGCCATCGTCATGGGCGGCATCCTGGGTTGGCTGCTGCTCGCCGGCCAGACCAACGAGCCGCCGTCGTCGCTCGGCATGGCGGTCAGCCGCCGTACGGCGGTACTGTTTCTCGCCCTGTTCGGCCTGCTGCTGATAACTTTGCCGGTCGCCGCCAAATTGACGGGCGGTCTTCCGCTCGCCCTGGTCGATAGCTTCTACCGCTCCGGGTCCCTGGTGTTTGGCGGTGGCCATGTAATTCTGCCGTTGCTACAATCGGAAGTGGTGCCGCCTGGCTGGGTCCACAAGGATATCTTCATGGCCGGTTACGGCGCGGCCCAGGCGGTGCCCGGACCGCTGCTCACTTTCTCGGCCTATCTTGGGGCGATGATTGGCGGCCTGCCAGCGGCGGCGTTGTGCCTGGTCGCGGTATTCCTGCCGTCATTCCTGCTGGTCATCGGCGTGCTGCCGTTCTGGGATGCCCTACGCCGCCACGCCAAGGCACAGTCGGCTATGGCCGGGGTCAACGCGGCGGTGGTCGGGCTGCTGCTGGCGGCTCTCTACGACCCGGTGTGGACCAGCGCCATACACGGTCCCGCCGACTTCGCTCTGGCGGTCGCCGCCTTCGCTGTGCTGACCCTGTGGCAGGCGCCGCCATGGCTGGTGGTCATCGCCTGCGGCCTCGCTGGCGCCGCCCTTGGGGCGATCTAGGTATCCAGGGTTATTGGTGGGGCGTTGTTCAGGGTCTGGAAGACTACACAGTAGCGCCCGGTGAGTTTGTAGAGAGTGGCGAGTTGTTCCTCGCTGGCTTCCGTATCCAGGTCGAAGCGCAGGCGGATATCGGTGAAGCCCACGGCGGCGTCGCGGTCGACCCCCAGGGTGCCGCGAAAATCTAGATCGCCCTCGGCGTGGACCGAACCGCCGGCCACCGGAATGTCGAGCGCCGTGGCCACCGCCCGCAGCGTCACCCCGGCGCAGGCGGCCAGCGCCTGAAGCAGCATGTCGCCGGAACACGCTGACATGCCGTCGCCGCCGGTGGCCGGGTGAAGACCGGCCTCGACCATGGCCCGGCCGGTCTCGACCGAGCAGGTGACGCCTTCGTCACCAAGGGTGCCGTCGGCGGTCAGCGTAATCACCGCCGCGTCCGGGGTTTCCTTGTATTGGTCTTTGAAGGGTGCCTGCATGGCGCGGAGTTCATCGGACTTCATGGTTGTCTCCCGGTCAAACTTGGCTTCTGCGGTCAGTTTACACCGACGGCATCGCCGAGGGTGGGGCCGATTTCGCCGTTGATAATCAAATCCGCGTGTTCGTCGAGTTGCGTGGCCTCGCGGTTGAGGATGACCAGTTTGGCGCCATTGCGCTTGGCCACCACCGGGAAGCCGGCCGCCGGGAAGACCTGAAGTGACGAGCCGATGGCGAGAAACAGGTTGCAATCGAGGGTCGCCGCCTCGGCGCGGAGCATTTCCGCCTCCGGCATCTGCTGGCCGAACGAGATGGTCGCGGTCTTGACGATGCCATCGCAGGCGGTGCACAGGGGCAGGGTGCCGTCGGCCTCGAAAGCCAGGCGAATGGGCTCCAATTCGTAGCGCTGGTGACAGTCGAGACAGACCGCGTAGGTGGTGTTGCCGTGGAGCTCGATGACCTGTTCCGGCGCGACGCCCGATTGCTGATGCAGGCCGTCGATATTCTGGGTGATGACCCGGGTCACCATGCCCGTCTCGGCCAGCTTGGCCACGGCCCGATGGCCCCGGTTGGGCTTGACCGCGCCGATTTCGCTCTGGGTGGCGAACTTGCGGCGCCAGGATTCCCGGCGCATGTCCTCCGAGGCCATGAACTCGGAAAACTCGATGGGCTGATACTTGGTCCAGACGCCGCCGGGGCTGCGGAAGTCGGGGATACCTGACTCCGTGCTGATGCCGGCGCCGGTAAAGACGACCACCTTGGTCGCTTCTTCGATCAAGCGGCGCAAATTCAGGGCGTCGGTCATCCAGTCTCCACCACGGGTTGGGCGAGGATCCACAGGCTGATCACCGTGTAACAAATCATCAGCAACACCATGGGGTATTGGCTGCGCCTGGCGGCGGCCGGTCCCGCGAACACGGTAAGCGCCGCAAGGTGGGATAAATAGACCGCGATAATATGGCCGGCGACGATGACAATGACCGATGTCAGCCATACGAAGCGGGCGCTGGTGACGGCGATATTCATGCTGTAGCCGGCGGTTCGCAGCAGGTCCCAGCCGTAGCCGAAGGGGTCCGACGCCAGGGGAATGATGAGCTGGCCCGCGAGCAGCATGTAAGACAGATAGTGGGCCAAGTGATAGGCGACCGCAATGGGGATCAGATAGAGCACGAACAGACAGGCGACTTCCATGGTCGTGCGACTGGCCCGGTCCGGGGATGTCCACGCCGCGACCGCCATGAGCCGGGCAAAGAGCAAGAATACGCCAAGAAAAATCAGCGGCGTGGCCACCAGGGCGAGCGACTTGACGAAGGTCAGCAGGCCGACACCGTGGCTCTGCGCCCACAGCAGGGCGGGGAGAAGCCAGTCGGCTTCTTCGAACCACAAAACGGTCGCGACCCAGGCCGGCGTCTCCGTGAAACCGTCGAGGGTCACCGTGGCAAGCATCACTATGACAAACACCATCATCGACGGATGGATCGGCCGCGCCGTCAGCAAGCCGGCCGCATAGGGCCTGAGGTTCAGTTCGCGCCGGTCGCCGCGAACCCGCGCCTCCAGCGGCGAGAAGCGGGCGGCGAGACTGAACGCGACCGTGAAGGCTTCGCCGTGCCGAAGCCAGACATCGCGGCGGAACAACACCATGCCGGCCCAGGTCAGCGCCGAGTAGAAGAATATCATGACCGAGATGTTGGCCGGTACGCCACCGCGCGACCACACCAGCTCGGCCCAGACGAAACCGGCGAAGAAAATTACCGCCGGCCAGACACCGAGCCATTTGGGGTAGGGGTAACCCCCCGACAGCCAAACCTCGGGCACCAATACGCGGGCCAGGGCGCCGGACCACCGGGCGATAGTGTCAATCGGGTTGATGACTGCCCAGACGTCACCGACCAGGGCCGAGACATACATCATCCCGACCCACCAGATGACCCACACCATAGTCGGCGCCAGGTTTCTCAGTTGGTCCTGGCTGCCCATATAGCCGGCGACGATGACCAGCAGGTAGAGGGCGACGAAAACAAGACGGACCACGAACAGGACGTTTTCGTGGGTCAACAGCCTGACCATCGGCCATCGCAGTAGGTTGAACCGGGGGTAGTCGAAACGGTTGTCTGGCGCGCCGCGAAACAACAGGGCCATGGCCGCAAACGAGAGGCCGACCGCGGTGCCGGCGCCGGTGAGATAGAGCCACAGCGGCACCGGCAGGTCATAGCGTTGAGCGAAGGCGTGGGCCTCGGCGGACGATGGCGCCGCGACGACCGCGACCGTCAGGGCGGCGACGACAAGGCGGACGAACGCTCGGCTCATTCAGGGTGGACTTCGAGATAGGCGAAAGGCGCGTGGCTCGAACCGTGGCCATGGGCGACAATGGGAAAGCGGCCCGTGGCGTAGGCCTCGAACGACATAGTCCCGGTGGCGCCGGCTTTCACGTCAATCTCGATGTTGTAGCCGTGAAGATGCAGCTCGACCGCGTCGTTGCTCGACCAGCGCAGCTCCACCTTGTCCCCTTCGGTCACCCGAATGGTGGTGTCGGCGTTGGCAATCTTGCCGCCGTTGAGGGCGATGTCAAAAATCCGGGTCTCATCGTCGCCAGCGCCGGTGGCACGGACGAACGCGCTGGTGGCCACCATGCCGGCGGCCAAGCAACAAAACCGTCGACGATTAGTCGTCATGGTTGGTTCCCAAAAATTTTCCACAAGATGGCCGATGACGGCGCGTCTGTCGATGGCTTCATGGCCGGCCCATCATGATTAACGCTCCGTTCAGTTAATGCTGATAGCCATGGCTTGACCTCACAAAACCGGAAAGCGGCGGCATGGCCATGAACCGACAATCGCGCCGTTTGATGAAGAGCGCACGCCGGCATAAATCGAACAATCAGGGCACGGCGGCGCTGGTCACTGTCGACGCGGCAATGCACGGCGCCCTGGCCCTGCACCATGCGGGAAATTACACGGAAGCCCTTGAACAATATGACGATATTCGTGAACTCTACCCCGACCATCCCGACGCCCTGAGCAACAGCGGTCTGATCGTCTCTCACATTGGCAGCCTTGGCGACGCTCTGCCTCGGCTTCGTCGGGCCGTCGAGCTCGAACCGGACCAGGCGAGGTTCCATAACAACCCGGGCTCGGCGCTCGAATCCGGCGGTCTGCTGACGCAAGGCGAGGCTTCCCTCGAGCGCGCGGTCGGGCTGGACCCGAGCCTCGCTGAGGCCCGCGTCAATTTGGGCAATGTCCTACAGAAGCTGGGGAAATACGGCGATGCGCCGGCCGCTACGGCGCGGCGCTCGCCCTGGCACCGGACAACGCCGCCACGCACAACAACCTGGGCAATGCGTTGTTGGCATCGGGCAAACCGGACCAGGCCATGGCGAGCTATGGCACGGCGCTCGACTTGGCGCCGGGTTATGCCGAGACCCTGAACAATATGGGCATCCTTCACATGCGCCAGGGTGCTTTCGCCGACGCCATCGGGTTGTTCCGCGACGCCATCGCCGCCGAGCCGGAGTTTGCAAACGCCTAATGCCGGCGATCCGCCCGGCCGCCCATATCATTGCTTGACTCCAGTCGGCCAATCGCCGTTTTGTTAAGCAACGCCCCGATTGGGGGAGGCCAACAGGGAGACAGACCATGAGCGAGTCCACCGTTACCATTGACAATGGCGTAAACGTTGAAGCATTGCTCGGCGCCCGTGAGGCGTTGACCGCGGCCCCCGAGGCGGCCCAGTTCAAATGGCGGGCAAGCTGTAAGTGGATGAACGGCACCCACAGCCACTCGACCGTCGAGAGTTTTTTCGGCCTCGGCGAGGAACAGTCCCACGTCAAGATATTCACCTTCGACGCCGACCACCCGGAGGTCTTCGCCTCCGAGGACAACGGCGCGACACCCGTGGAATATGTGCTCGTCGGCCTCGCCAGTTGCCTGACCGCCGGCATCGCCGCAGTCGCCCAGCATCGCGAAATCCAGTTGCGCTCGGTCACCGCCACCATCGAGGGCGGCATGGATCTTCAGGGCATCCTCGGCATTGACAGCGATGTCCGCAATGGTTTCGACGGTATCACGGTGAGCTATGCCATCGACGCCGACGCGGACCAGGCTTCCCTTGAGGCTTTGGTCGCCCAGTCGCAGAAACGCTCGGCGGTTTATGACATCGTCACCAATCCGACCAACGTCACCGTCAACGTAAACTAAGCGGCCTCAATTCGCCGTTGGGGAGCCTGTCCGGTTCGTAAGGTTACCACCGTCGTCATCGGCGCCGGTCAGGCGGGGCTCGCCATGAGCCGTTGCCTGGCCGAGCGTTCTATCGACCACGTCGTCCTCGAGCGCGGTGCGGTGGCTAACTCGTGGCGCACCGAACGCTGGGATTCGCTCCGCCTGCTGACCCCCAACTGGCAGAGCCGGCTGCCCGGCTTCGGCTATGAAGGCGACGATCCTGACGGCTATCGGGACATGCCCGAGACCATCGCCTTCCTCGACCGCTACGCCGAGGTCATTTCCGGGCCGGTTGAAACCAACACCACGGTCACCTCGGTCAGCCGCGACGATGACGGATACGTGGTGCGCACCGACCAGGGCGACTGGCGCGGCCGCACCGCGGTGTTGGCCACCGGCGCCTGCAATATTGCCCGGGTTCCGGCCCTGGCCGAGGCGGTGCCGCCGGACATCGCCACCTTGCACTCCATGGACTACCGCAACTCGGACCAGC
>JAYZAP010000056.1:0-2444 GCA_036339655.1 Pseudomonadota bacterium
GTCTCGGGGGCGCCAGGAAATAGCTCGCGGCCGGTGTTGAGCCACCACAGATAACCGTAATCCGACTTGATCGGACAGGGCGTGGTCATGGCGTCGATGTAATCTTCGCTGAGAATCTCGCGGCCATTCCAAGTTCCGAGACGCTGGATCAACAGTCCAAGCCGGGCCTGATCGCGCGCCGAAATCCGTATGCCGCCACCCCAATGGGTGCCGCCGGGCACCGAGGGCATAACCTCGCCGTCGATTTCGAAGCTGGCATTGCGGTAGGCGTGCCAGCCCCAGCCATGGGAGCAGCCGATGGGGTCGTAGACTTCTTGGCGCAGGACGTCAGCGAGGGGTCGGCGGAAGACTTGGAGCAGGGACAGGCTGAGCCGGTTAACCCGCACATCGTTGTATTCCCAAAAGGCGCCCGGCGCCTGGAGGTCACGGTGCTTGCCCTTATCCGGGCCGCCACCACTGCCGCCCAGCACCCGGTTGCGATCGACCAAGTCGGGCTTGTCCCACAGGGTGCCTTCCCATTCGCTGGTCTGCTGCAACAGATGATGCCAGGTGATGGTGCGGTTTTGCTCAGGAACAAAATCATCGTCCAGAGCGTAGGCGGCCACCGGATCGTGCAGGTCGCGGATCAGGCCCCGGCGCAGGGCGACACCGGCGAGCACCGCGAGATAGCTCTTGGCGGCGCTGAACGTCAGATCGGCTCGGTCGGGATCGCCCCAGGTGGCGGCGATGCGGCCGCTGCGCAGCACCACTCCGGCGGGTCCGCCGCGCGGCCACACCGGGCCGAGAATCTCGTTCCACGGCGGCGGCTCGAATTCGCCCTTGCCGAGCTGCTCTTCGAGATCGCGCGACCACGGCATTTCATGGGCCTCTGCAAAGGCCACCGCCTCGGTCAGGCGTCCGTCGTGGAAACCGAGATCGGCCGGCGCGGCGGTTTCCCATCCATCACCAGGTTGCGGCCAATAGACCACGTGATCAGCCGTAGATATCGATGACACGGTCGGGCGGCACGTGACCGTCGATGAAGGTCTTGATGTTGATGATGACCTTTTCACCCATGTCCATGCGACCCTCCAGGGTCGCCGAGCTCATGTGCGGCAGCAGCACCACGTTGTCGAGTTCGATGAGCTTGGGATTGACCGCCGGCTCGTGCTCGAAGACATCGAGGCCGGCCCCGGCGATGGCGCCGGCGCGCAACATGCGGGTCAGGGCGTTTTCGTCGATCACCTCGCCGCGCGCGGTATTGACGATATAGGCGTGGGGCTGGACCAGCTTGAGTTGGCGCGCCGACAACAGATGGAAGGTCGCCGGGGTGTGCGGGCAGTTGACCGAGATAATATCCAAGCGGGCGACCATCTGGTCGAGGCTCTCCCAATAGGTCGCCTCGAGCTCGGACTCGAGCTCCTCGTGAACCCGGTGGCGGTTGTGATAATGGATCGACAGGCCGAAGCCGCGGGCGCGCCGGGCCACGGCGGTGCCGATGCGGCCCATGCCGATGATGCCGAGGCGCTTGCCCCAGATCCGGTGGCCGAGCATGGTGGTCGGTCCCCAGCCACGCCATTCGCCGCTACGCACTAGGCGCTCGCCCTCGGCCAGGCGGCGCGGCACCGCGAGGATCAGCGCCATGGTCATGTCGGCGGTGTCCTCGGTCAGCACGCCGGGGGTCGAGGTCACGGTAATGCCGCGTTGGCGGGCGCTGGCCAGGTCGATGTTGTCGACCCCAGTGCCGAAATTGGCGATCAGCCGCAATTCCGGATTGGCCTGGGCTAGAATGCTCTTGTCGATGCGGTCGGTGACGGTCGGCACCAGCACGTCGGCGGCCTTGGCAGCGTCGATCAAGTCGGCCTGAGACAGCGGCGTGTCGGTGTCGTTGAGGCGGGTGTCGAACAACTCCATCATGCGGGTCTCGATGACCTCGGGGAGCTTTCGCGTGACGATTACCAGGGGTAGCTTCTTAGCCATGCCGATCTCCAACGGCGGGGGACGCGGGCGGCGCCGGGAAGGCGCGTTCCGTGGTCCTTGTTTAGCAAATGTCCTGGGGCGTTACAACGCACGGCGCTATAATCCCGACTGCCCCGACCGAGAGAGCCAAAGCCCGTGACCCTTTGCCGACCTGCCGCCGCCGTGCTGATATTGCTGCTCGCCCTGGCCGGCGGGCCGACAACCGCCCAGGCCGGCGCACCGTTGCCTCGGTTCGCCGCGCTCAGAGCCGATGAGGTCAACCTGCGGGCCGGGCCGGGCAAAAAATACCCTGTCGAATGGGTCTTCCTGCGCCGGACGCTGCCCATCGAGATCATCGCCGAATACGGCCAATGGCGCAAGATCCGCGACTTCGACGGCAGCGAAGGCTGGGTCCACAAGAATCTGCTTACCGGGCGCCGCTCGGTGCTGGTGACCGGCGCGGTCAGAACCCTGCGCCATGACCCCACCTTGGACTCGGAACCCCT
>JAYZAP010000057.1:0-2456 GCA_036339655.1 Pseudomonadota bacterium
ACGGTGCCGCCGCCACCGCGGAGCTGCTTGGCCGCGCCACGGCAACGGCCTAGACCATGAGCAAGCTCACCCACTTCGACACCGACGGCAAGGCGGCCATGGTCGATGTTTCGGACAAGGACATCACCGAGCGCAGCGCCACCGCTGCCGGCAGCGTCCATGTGACGCCCGAAACCATGGCGCTTATCGCCGCCGGCGACATGAAGAAGGGCGACGTGCTGGGGGTTGCCCGCCTCGCCGGCATCATGGCCGCCAAGCGCACCCCGGACCTAATTCCCCTGTGTCACCCCCTGGCTCTGACGGCGGTCGCCGTCGACCTGGAGTGCAACGCCGAGGCCAGCACCGTCGACATTACCGCGACCTGCAAACTCAAGGGCCGAACCGGCGTCGAGATGGAGGCCCTGACCGCCGTGTCGGTGGCGGCGCTCACGGTCTACGACATGTGCAAGGCGATCGACAAGGCCATGACCATCGGCGAGGTTCGCCTAGTTCACAAGGCCGGCGGTCGTTCCAGCAACTACAACCGCGACGACTAGATGGCTTCGCTACTTCCCGTAGCCGACGCCCTGGCCCGCGTCACCGCCGCCTTCGAGCCCCTGCCCGCCGAACAAGTGAGCCTGGCCGACGCGCTCGGCCGGGTCCTGGCCGAGGACGTCAGCGCCCGGCTTACCCAGCCGCCGACGGCAGTGTCGGCCATGGATGGTTACGCCGTGCGCACCGCCGATGTGGCGACCGCGCCGGTGACGCTCCGTCGGGTCGGCGAGGCGCCGGCGGGCGGCGCCCATGACGGCGTCCTTGGTCCCGGCGAGACCGTGCGTATCTACACCGGCGGACCGGTGCCCGATGGCGCCGACGCCATCATCATGCAGGAAGACACCGCGGTCGACGGCGACCAGGTCACCATGAACCTGGCGGCGACCCAGGGAAAATTCATCCGCCCGGCCGGACTCGACTTCGCCACCGGCGACATCGGCCTGACCGCGGGACGGCGGCTGGCGCCCCGCGATATCGGCCTGGCCGCGGCCATGAATGTGCCCTGGCTGGCAGTCCGGCATCGGCCGCGAGTCGCCCTGCTCGCCACTGGCGACGAGGTCGTCCGGCCCGGCGAGCCGGTGGGGCCAAATCAAATTGTCTCCTCCAACACCCTGGCCCTCGCTGCCCTGGTCAGCGCCGCCGGCGGCGAGCCGGTCGACCTCGGCATCGCCCTCGACAACGCCGAGTCCCTGGAGCGCATGGCCGCCGGTGCCAAGGGCGCCGACGTGCTGGTCACCACGGGCGGCGCCTCGGTGGGCGATCATGACCTAGTGCGAAAGGTGCTGGGCAAGGTCGGATTCGAGCTCGATTTCTGGCGCATCGCCATGCGCCCGGGTAAACCACTGATTTTCGGCCTGATCAACGGCACGCCGCTGCTCGGCGTCCCCGGCAACCCGGTATCGGCCCTGGTTTGCGGCATGATCTTCCTGCGCCCGGCCATGGACACCATGCTCGCGGTCGCGGACCACGGTGGCCGTGAGACAGCGGTATTGGGCCGCGACCTGGATGCCAATGATGAGCGCCAGGACTATCTCCGGGCCCGCCTCGAGGCGGACGCCAGGGGCGACCTGGTGGCGACGCCGTTCAGCAAGCAGGACAGCTCCATGTTGTTGACCCTGGCGTCGTCCGCCTGTCTGGTGGTGCGCGCGCCCCATGCCGGCCCGGTCAAGGCCGGCGAGCGTGTCGAAATCCTGCGTCTCTGATATTTGACGCGGAAACTATCGCCTATTCCAAATTTGTTCTTGACGGGATTAGCGAACGCAACTAGAACAAGTGTGGTAGTTGTACTTTTGTTCTAGATATAGGGGGTTCCTCGATGCTGACCCGCAAACAACACGATCTCCTGATTTTCATCCATAAATGTCTCAAGGCCGACGGCATCTCGCCGTCCTTCGACGAAATGAAGGACGCCCTGGGTTTGAGGTCGAAATCAGGTATTCATCGGTTGATTACGGCTTTGGAGGAGCGGGGATTCATCCGCCGCCTGCCCCACCGCGCCCGGGCGCTCGAAGTCCTCATGCTGCCGGACTCCATGATCCCGCCGGGTGGATTCGAGCCCAGCGTCATATCCGGCGGGCTGGAAAACGGCATTTCCGGCAATTCGGTGGCCGAATCCATGGAATACGTCTCCCTGCCGCTCTATGGCCGCATTGCCGCGGGCACCCCCATCGAAGCCCTGCGCGATCATTCTCAAGCCATTGATATACCGGCAAGTATGTTAGGCGCCGGCGAACACTACGCGCTCGAAGTCGACGGCGAATCGATGATTGACGCGGGAATTCTCGACGGCGACACGGCGATTATCGAGCGCTGTGATTCGGCCGAAAATGGCGCCATTGTAGTGGCTCTGGTCGATGACTACGAAGTCACTCTCAAGCGCCTTCGCCGCAAGGGTGCGTCGGTCGCCCTCGAACCGGCCAACA
>JAYZAP010000058.1:0-4169 GCA_036339655.1 Pseudomonadota bacterium
CAGGCGAGGAAAAACAAGAAACCGCCCAGCAGGCTCACCATATCATCGACCCTGAAACTCGCGGCCATATAGGTGAGAGACGACATCAGGAAGCAAGACCATCCCAAGGCGTGGAACCTGCGTTCGCGTTTAGCCAAGCCAGGACCGCTCATTTGCAGCGCGACGCGAGGAGACAGAAGTAATCCAACAACAACGACGCCCCGGCCAGGGACGTGACGTCGCCGACGTCGTAGGCGGGCGCCACCTCAACCAAATCCATGCTGACGAAATCGATGGCGGTGAGGCCGCGAATGATAGTCTGGGCCTGCCAAGTGCTGAGGCCGCCGCAGACCGGCGTGCCGGTGCCCGGGGCGAAGGCCGGATCGAGACAGTCGATGTCGAAGGTCAGATAGGCCTTGTTGTCGCCGACGATGTCGCAAACCCGCTCGGCCACGGTCCGGGGTCCGTTCTCGTGGACGAAATCGGCGTCGAGAATATGGAAGCCGTGGGTTTCGCTGTTGAGGGTGCGTAGGCCGATCTGCACCGAGCGCGCCGGGTCGACCAGACCGAACCGGGCAGCGTGAAAGAACATGGTGCCGTGATCGATGCGCTCATCATCTTCGCGCCAGGTGTCGGAATGGGCGTCGAAATGCACCAGAGACAACGGTCCGTGGACCTTGTGATGGGCCTTGAGCAGGGGATAGGTGATGAAGTGGTCGCCGCCCATGGTGACCATGGCGGTGCCGGTCTCCAGGATATTGTCGGCGTGTTTCTCGATGGCCGCCGGGATTTGATCGGGATAGCCGTTGTCGAAGGCGCAGTCGCCGCAGTCCACCACGGCGAGGGTGGCGAACGGGTCGAGATCCCACGGCCACGGCCCGCCTTCCCAGGCCAGGTTGGTCGAGGCCTCACGAATCCCCCGCGGCCCGAAGCGGGTACCCGGCCGGTTGGCGGTGGCCAGGTCGAAGGTCACGCCGCTGACTGCGATATCGGCGCCATCGAGGTTCCGGGAATAGTTCCGCCGGAACAGGCTGAGCGCCCCCGAGTACGGCATCTCGTGGCCCATGCCCCGGAGATCGCCACCCTGGATGGCGCGGTCGGGATTATTTTCGAGATTGACCATTCCACTTGTCCTTGAAGTTGCCATTGTGCCGCCGAACATAGCGTCTTCCTGCGTCCGTTCAACGTCCGAAACAACCGCCATAGGCAGGTCGCCCGCAAGCCGCTAAAATGGCAACTTGGAGGACCGGGACATGGCATCGTTTTTTGGCAACTTCTTCAAGACCCTGTTTGGTGGCGGCGGCGGTGAAAGCAGCGAAGCGCCGGCTGGCGACCCAGTCGAGTACCAAGGCTATATTATCCGGCCGGCGCCACGCCAGGACGGTGGCCGCTGGCTAACCGCCGGCATCGTCACCAAGACCTTCGACGACGGCGACAAGGAACACCGCTTCACCCGTGCCGAAACCCATGGCGACCACGAAGAGGCGACCAGTTTCTCGATCACCAAGGGCAAGCAGATCGTCGACGACCTGGGCGACCGCATGTTCCTCAAGGACAGCTAGGAACTCGGTGTTGGCGCGCTAACCCGCCTGACCGGAACTGATGGGCGTGCCGTCGTAGAACCGCGACAGGCGGAACGGGCTCATGTCGAACTTGGCCGGGACGCCGGTGACCAGTTCGGCGATGGCACGGCCGGCGCCGGGCCCAATACCGAAGCCATGGCCACTGAAGCCGGTGGCGATGTAGAAACCGGGAATAGTCTCGGCCTCGCAGATCACCGGCAGGGCGTCGGGCGTGGCCTCGATCATGCCGGCCCAGGTCTCGACGAAGGGGACGGCGGCGATGGCCGGAATCCAGCGTTTCAGGTTGGCCCGCATTTGGCCGAGTGTGCGTTGATCCGGCGCCGGGTCGAGCACCCTGGTTTTCTCGAACGGCGTGACCTCGTTCAGGGCCCAGCGCCGAGGCGTGGACCACTCCTCGAAAAACCGCCGGCCTAGGGATAGCCGCAGGCTTTCCCGGTCGGCCCGGTAGGCGCCGATGAACTTGCTGAAGTGGCGGAAGCTGTCGGGCACGATGGGATGGATCGAGGCGCCACCATGGGCTACCGTATAGCCGCCGTCGTCGCGCCGCCGGATGGCGATCGCCGGCGACCAGACGGCGCCGTCGTTGACATTGGGCGCCGGCGCGGTGCGCGCCACCGTGCCCTTGATCTTGAGCTGGGGAATCCGGATGCCGAGATTGCCGCCGAACAGGGAGGTCCAGACCCCGGCGGCGCAGACCACCGTTCCGGCGCGGATGACGCCGCGCTCGGTGACCACGGCGGAAACCTTGCCGGCCGCGGTCTCGACGCCGCGCACGGCGCAGTTTGTCAGCACGCTGGCGCCGTGTCGCGCCGCCGCCCGGGCGATGGCCGGCGCCGCCTTGGCCGGCTCGGCGCGGCCATCGCTGGGGGTGTAGGTGGCGCCGAACCAGCGCCCGTCGGCGCCGTCGAGGACAGCGTCGACGCCCGCTGAATCTAGCACCCGGGTTTCGAGCTGGTGTTGTTCCGCCACCGGCAGCCATTTTGCCCGGTCGTCGAGTTCTTCCTGATCGCGCGCCAGGTAGAGGCAACCGCCCGTGGCGAACCCCACTTTCTCGCCGATTTCGGCTTCGAGGCCGCGCCAGATACGCAGGCTCTCCATGATCATGGGCATCTCGGCAGGGTCGCGGCCCTGCTGGCGGACGTAGCCCCAGTTGCGGCCCGACTGCTCGCCGGCGATGCGGCCCTTCTCGCAAAGCGCCACCGAGTGGCCGGCTTTTGCCAGGAACCAGGCGGTCGAGGAACCAACGATGCCGCCGCCGACGACCACAACGTCGACCGCCTCGGGCGGCGCGGCGAGATCCGTTTCATTCATGGCGCTGGTCTTTCGGGATATCGGTCATGCTAGGCTGCGTTGGGGAACAATAACAAGGCGGAGCCTTGAGCCATGGCGCTATATGAATTGCGCACCTACACGGTGCGGGTGGGGGAACTCGGAAACGTGGTCAAACTCTATCGCGACGCGGGCTGGCCCGCCATGGAAAAAGGCGGCCACGACGCCAAATTGGTCGGCTATTTCACTGCCGACACCGGCAACCTCAGCCAGCTCGTCCACCTGTGGAAGTTCCGTGACGACGCCGACCGCCGCGACCACTGGGATAGGGTGTTCGCCGACGACGACTTCATGGCCTTCGCCGGCCAGCTCCGCCCGCTCATCCTGACCCAGGAAAACCAACTCCTGCGAAACACCCCCTGGGGCCCGCATCCCTAGTCGAATCATTAAGGGGACAGTATATTTAATTAATTAAATATACTGTCCCCTTAATACCAAATGGATTGCTAGCCGCGTTCCTTGGCGAGGGCTTCGAGGACGGCGATGAGCATGGCGTCGCGCTTGACGCGGAGGTCGGCGACCGAGACACCATCGGCCTCGTCCTCGACGCCGTCAATCAGGCGCTGGCGGGTCTCGGCGTCGAGGGTGGCGTCGCCGAGCTGGTTCCACATGGACTCGTTCATTTCGCCGAAATGGTCGAGGAATCCGGACATTCCGCCGGCGTTGGCCATATGGAAGGTCAGGGTCGGCCCCATGAGCGCCCAACGCAGGCCGGGGCCGTAGGCGATGCCCTTGTCGGCGTCGCCCACCGAGGTAACCCCCTGGTTGACCAGATAGATGACCTCGCGCCACAGGGCCATCTGCAGGCGATTGATGAGATGCCCGGGCACTTCCTTGTTGATACGGATCGGCTGCTTGCCGGCGGCGCTGTAGAACGCCATCAGCCAATCGACCACCGCCGGGTCGGTCTGTTTGCCGCCGATCACCTCGACACAGGGAATCAGATGCGGCGGGTTGAAGGGATGGCCGACGGCGAGGCGGCCGGGATGCTTGCAGTTCGCCTGAAGGTCGCTTGGCATGATGCTCGACGTGCTCGACGAGATCACCGCATCCGGCGCCAGCACCGCCTCGATCTCGTCGTAGAGGGCGAGCTTGACATCGATACGTTCGGGGGCGTTCTCCTGGACCAGTTCGACGCCCTGGCAGGCCGCCGCCGGGGTGGTATGAAACGACACCGCATCCGGGTCGGCGCCGGCGACCAAGCCGCAGCGCTCGAGCGACGGCCCCGCCCCGGCGACCACCGCCCACACCCGGGCGTCGGTTTAGCCGTCCGGATCC
>JAYZAP010000059.1:0-2693 GCA_036339655.1 Pseudomonadota bacterium
GGCATATAGACCTCGCCGCGCACCTCAAGAATGTCGGGAATATCGTCGCCGGCGAGCTCGAGGGGAATGTCATGGACCACCCGAAGGTTGGCGGTAATGTCCTCGCCGGTCTGACCGTCGCCCCGGGTCGTGCCGAGCACAAACCGCCCCTTCACGTAGCGCAGCGCCGCCGAGGCGCCGTCGATCTTGGGCTCGGCCACCAGACCAACCGACTCACCATCGCCGAGACCTAGGAAGCGCCGCACCCGCTGCACGAAATCGCGCACATCGTCGTCGTGGAAGGCGTTGCCGAGGGACAGCATGGGCCGGCTGTGGGCGACCTTGTCGAAGCTCTCCGACGGAGCCGCGCCGACCCGCTGGCTCGGGCTGTCCGGGCGCACCGAATCGGGAAACCGCGCCTCAATGGCGTCGTTTCGCCGGCGCAGGGCGTCATAGGCGCCATCGCTGATCTCGGGATTATCATCGCCGTGATATAGCCGGTCGTGATAGGCGATTTCCCTGGCCAGCCGTTTGAGTTCCTCGGTCGCCTGCGGGGCGGTCATGGTTGCGATGTCGTCCGCCATGATCAGCCCGTGGCGCCGTGCATCAGACTGTCGGCGGCGGCGCGAGCCTCGTCGGTAATCTCGGCCCCGGCCAGCATGCGCGCCACTTCTTCGCGCCGGGAGTCATTTTCCAGGGGCTCGACGCGGGTCAGGGCGCCTTGGTCGCGGTCTTTCTTGACGACCCGGAAGTGGTGGTCGGCGCGGGCCGCGACCTGGGGCGAATGGGTCACCACCAGCACCTGGAAGGATTCGCCGAGACCGGCCAGGCGCTCGCCGACGGCTGCCGCCGCGGCGCCGCCGATGCCGCTGTCGACCTCGTCGAACACCAGGGTCGGGGTGGCCCCGACCCGGGTCAATACCACTTTGAGCGCCAGCATCAACCGCGACAGCTCGCCGCCCGAGGCGATGCGGCCGATGGCCCCCGGTTCGTCGCCCGGATTGGTGGCGACCGCGAAGCTGACCCGCTCGGCGCCCTGGGCCGACCAGTCGTCCTCGTCCAGCGCCTCAAGCCCGGTCTCAAAGACGACTCGATCGAGCTTGAGATGGGGTAGTTCGGCGATGACCTGGCGGTCGAGTTCCCGGGCCGCCTTGGCGCGCTTCTTGGACAGCCGACAGGCCGCCCTGGCGAAGGCCTTGCGCGCGTTGTTGGCTACCTTGGTCAGGGTTTCCAGGGCCTCGCTACAGCCTTCGAGGGTGGCGATCCTGGCGGCGAAGTCATCGCGCAGAGCGGCCAGGGAATCGACATCGGTGTTGTGCTTGCGGGCCGCGGCGCGAAGCGCGAATAACCGCTGTTCGGTGGCCTCCAGACGCTCAGGGTCGGGGGCCAGGTCGCGGCTTGCCGCGTCGAGGGCGGCCATCGCCTCGGCGGTTTCGATAAGTGCCCGGTCAAGCGCCTCGATAACCCCGTCGAGCACTTCGGGCGCGCGTTCGGCGGTGCGCAGGACCAGCCGTTGGGCGGTGCCGATACGGTCGTCGACACCACGGCCCTCGGTCAGCTCGCCGCGCGCGGCGGCCAGGGCCTCGCCAAGCTTCTCGCCCTGCATCAGGACCGTACGCCGGTCCGCCAAATTGGTCTCTTCGCCGGCCACCGGTGACAGGTCGTCGAGCTCGGCCAGCACATGGCGCAGGTATTCCTCGTCGCGACGGGATTCGGCCAGGCGGGTTTCGGCCTCGGCAAGGGCTGTCGCCGCCGCCCGCCATTTTTCATGGCGCTTGGCAACGTCGTCGGCATCACCGTCAAGGCCGCCGAAGCCATCGAGGAACACCCGGTGGGTCTCAGCCGACAACAGGCCCCGTTTGTTCGCCTGACCCTGAATTTCGACCAACGAGTCGCCGATCTCGCGCATCAGGGCGACCCCAACCGGCTGATCATTGACGAACGCGCGGGCCCGTCCATCGGCGCCCAGCACCCGGCGCAGCATCAGGCGCTCGCCGTCGCCGAGGCCATGGTCATCGAGCAAACGCCACACCGGATGCGCCGAAGGCGGCTCGAAGGCGGCGGTGACCGTGGCCTGATCAACGCCGCGCCGCAACAGGCCGCTGTCGCCCCGGGTGCCGAGGGCCAGGCCGAGGGCGTCGAGTAAGATGGACTTGCCGGCGCCGGTCTCGCCGGTCAGGGCGCACAGCCCGTCGCCGAACGTCAGATCGAGCCGGTCGATCAGGACAATATCGCGGACGGACAGGCTTACCAGCATGGACGGATATCTGCGCGCACGTTCAGAAAATCGAATTCCAGACCCCACCGATCCACGATTTCTCGCTCTCCTGGGGCCGCAGATCGGCGCCGATCAGCAGGGCGTAGGAATCCTGATACCAGTCGCTGGCCGGATAGTTGTGGCCTAATACGGCGGCCGTGGCCTGGGCCTCGTCGATGACGCCCACAGCGAGATAGGATTCGGTCAGGCGGTGCAGCGACTCGGCCGCATGGCTGGTCGTCTGGAAGCGCTCGATGACGACGCGGAACCGGTTGATCGCCGCGATATGCTCGCCGCGTTTCTGGTAATAGCGGCCGATCTCCATTTCCTTGCCAGCCAGGTGGTCGCGGGTCAGATCAATCTTAAGCTCGGCGTCCCGGGCGTAAGTGGTATCGGGAAATCGGCGGACCACCGCTTCGAGAGCGTCAAAGGCGCGTCGTGTCATGGCTTGGTCGCG
>JAYZAP010000060.1:0-2085 GCA_036339655.1 Pseudomonadota bacterium
CGTCACCTGGCTGTCGGCCGCGGTCGACTCCCTGATCGCCCCTGGCTCCGTCGTTATTTCGGACCGCGCCATGTCCAATCCGCGCTGGTGTTCGCTGCCGGCGCCGCCTGGCGGCAGCGATGGCAGTCATTTCATGTACCGTGTCGAAGGCTAGGAAATTTTGGTGACCGACCGACTTAGTGAAATGGCAACCATCATCGCCGGGTCACGGGCCGAACGGCGAACCCCCGGCGCCCTGCCCGATAATTGCCGGCCCCGGGACGACGCCGAAGGCTACGCGGTTCATGGTGTCGTCCACCAAGCCCTGGCGGGGCGCAGCTGGGGTGGCCTGGCGGGCTACAAGATCGGCTGCACCACGCCGCTCATGAAGGAACGGCTGAGCATCGACAACCCCTGCGGCAGCATTCTCGAGGCCACCGTCCATCACAGCGGTGTCGCCTTGGCCTGCGCCGACTACGTCAAGGTCGGTGTTGAGACCGAGATCGCCGTGGCCGTCGGCGACGACCTGGCGCCGGCCGACGCACCGTTCGATGGCGCCGCCATGGCCAACGCGGTGGCCGCCTGCATGGCAGCCATGGAAATCGTCGACAACCGCTACGCCGACTTCCGCGAGTGCGGCCCACCGACCCTGATCGACGACGATTTCTTCGGCGCCGGCTGTGTCCTCGGCCCGGCCGTGGCCGGCTGGCGCGATCTGGACCTCGCGGCGGTGGCCGGACGCCTCGTGGTCAACGGCGACGAGATTGGCCCGGAGCGTCGGGCTCAGGCGCGGATAAGTCGTGCTGACAGGCAGCGTGGTTGCCCCCTACAATCCTCAGCCCGGCGATGACGTAACGATCGCCTTCGACAACCTCGGTGAGGTTCGTGCCTCATTTCGTTGAGCCCCGGAGATACCATGACAGAGCCCACCGAAGACCCCCGCCTGATCCGCGCCGCCGAGATCATCGCCGCGGCCCGCCTCGACCATCGCCCGCTCGATCCCTTGCCAGCGGATTCCCGGCTGCACGATGTCGCCGAGGGCTACGCGACGCAGACCATTCTTCACCGCAAGCTCGGCGAGGCCGGTATCGGCGCCCGGGTGGGCTACAAAATTGGCTGCACCACCGTGGCGATGCAGGAATTCCTCGGCGTCCCCCATCCCTGTGCCGGCGGCATCATGGCTAGCGACTGTCACCGTAGTAGCGTCACCCTGGACGTCGCGAATGATGTAAACGTCGGCATCGAAGTCGAAATTGCCATGCAGTTCAGCGCCGATCTGCCGGCCCATCTGGCGCCGTTCGACGCCGAGACAGTAGCGACCGCGGTGGGCGCCTGCATGGCGTCTCTCGAAATCGTCGACGCGCGGGCCAGCGATTTCAAGGCCCTTGGCGTGGCCGCCTCGATCGCCGACGATTTTGCCGGCGCCGGCTGCGTGCTCGGGGCGCCGGTGCTCGACTGGCAGGCTGTTGACCTTGCCGCCGTGGTCGGCCGGGCCGAGGTCAACGGCAGTGAAATTGGCCGTGGCGTTGGCAGCGAGGTGATGGGACACCCCCTCAACGCCCTGGTCTGGCTGGTCAATCTACTGGCTGCCCAGGACAAGTCGTTGCGTCATGGCGAAGTGGTTTTGACCGGCAGCCTGGTCTATTTCGGCGATATCGAGCCGGGCAGCACCGTGACCGCCATTATCGACGGCCTCGGCGAGGTCCAGGCGACGTTTGTATAATGTCGGGCCCCGCATGATCCCGAGTCCCGCATGATTCACGTCAACCGCCTGGAGAAGAGCTTCAAGGCGGTCCACGCGCTGCACGGTGTCAGCTTTGCCGCCGCCGACGGCGCCATCACCGGCCTTATCGGCCCAACGGCGCCGGCAAGACCACCACGCTCCACATCCTCTATACGGTGCTCAAACCCGACTGCGGCAGCGCCGCGGTCGACGGCTTCGACACTGGCACGGCGCGCCGCGACATCCAGCGCCGCATCGGCGTTCTGGCCGAAAGCTGCGGCTTCTACCCCCGCCTGACCAGTCGCGAGCACATCCGCTATTTCGGCCGGCTCCACGGCAGTTAGGGGGCGGCGTTGGACAGCCGCATCGACGAGCTGGTCAAG
>JAYZAP010000061.1:0-5559 GCA_036339655.1 Pseudomonadota bacterium
GTCGGTGAAGTGCTGGAAGTCGGTGGCCGGCGGGGTGGTGCCGTCGATGGCCAGGGTCGGCACGTCCTTGACGCCGAATTCATCGGCAATTTGTGCAATACTCGCCATGTTATTCTCCCGGTGGCGATGAGAATCGACTCATTGAACGCCCGTATTGGCGGTCATGCAAGATTTTGCTTAAGCATTCCGCTTTTCGGCATGACTCCTGACCTGGGAGTATACCACGCCGGCCAGGATTATGACGCCGCCGATCAGGTGATACACCGTGGGCACGGCGCCGAATGCCACCGTGGCGACTAGCACTGCCGAGACCGGCACGAAGTTGTGGTAGATCGAGGCCACGGTCACGCCCAGGCGGCTGACCGCGAACATCCACAGCCAGGCACCGATGCCGATGGGTATGACGCCAAGATAGAGCACCATGGCCAGGCTCGCCGGCGTCAGGTCGAACCGGGTCTCGTAGAGACCGGTGACGTGGGCCAGCGTGGCAAGGACGACCAGCGCCACGCTGCCGGTCATCACCGTCAACCCGGTAATGTGGAGCTGGGAATAGCCGGCGAGCCAGCGCTGGGCCGCCTGGGAATACCAGGTCCAGGACACGGTCGCCAGAATCACCAGGCCTTCGCCGCCGCGAAACTCCGCGGTTCCGCCATTGCCCATGACCACGATGACCAGGCCGCCGGCCATGGTCAGCAGGGTGCTGGCTACGATGCCGCCGTACAGCGGCATGGCGAATACGACCCGGGCGGTCAGCGCCGCGACGATGGGGCTGGTCGCCGACATCATCGCCGTGGCGACCACGCCGCCGGTGCTGATGCCGTGGTCATCAGGGCCGACGACAGAGCCAGGCCGAAGGTTCCCAGAATGAACAGCTTGCGCCACGGCTGGGAACGGCGAAGCGGAAACCGCCGCTCGCGGATGGCAATGAGGCCGAGCAGCATGGTGGCGGCGACGATCTGGCGGCTGACAGTGGCCGACAGCACATCCCAGGTCTGCACCAGGGCGTCGATGACCGGAAAGGACGACCCCCACAGCACCACCATGATCGCCAGGGCGCCGTTGGCAAGCAGCGTCTCGCGCCGCGCCGAGGATACGGTATCGACCATTTTGTCAGGCCCGGTGTGAAAAATAGATGCCAGCCATTCATCCCCCTACACCCGGCGGGGCAAGGCGTCCATGGCTTTAGCGAGTCGGCGGCAAACCTAGTCTTCCAGCTTCGACCAGTCCTCGGGGTTTGCCAGAGGCTCGGCGCCGCTGACCCGGCAGACCCGCTCGCCTGGTACACAGAACTTCATCAGGTGGCGGCCGACCAGTACGCCGTCGATGGTGCTGATAAGCGGGGTCCGCGCGGTGGCCGGGTCATCGGCGTTGGGGTCGATGATTTCCGCGACAGTGTCGCCGGCCTTGACCCAGGCGCCGGGCTCGACCAGGTAGTTGACGATGCCGGCGTGGGGCGCACTGTGATACTCGATGCCGGCCAGGGGCGTGGCGTCGCACAAGGCCTCGGGCAGGGGGCCCGGGTCGCCGGAGACGACGCCGCGGCGCTGGAGATAGCGCAACAGATTGTCGGCGTCCCTGGAGTTCAAGTGGTTGCCCACGTCGGCGGTGCCGCGCAGCTCCACGGTCGCTGACAGGCAGGCGAAGGGGATTGGGAATTGGTCGCCGAAGCGCTGGGCCAGGGTCCACCACGGCCGGCTGAAGGCCTCGTCGAACGAGCCGCCGCCGGAATCAATTTCCAGCATGGTCGCCTGGCTGCCCATTTGGGCCGACAAATCGGCCATTTCGGGCCACAGGTGGGTGCCGATGAACAGGTGCAGCACGGCTTCTGAATCGCAATGAAGGTCGAACACCCAATCTGCGTCGCCGGCCAGGCCCATGAGGGTCTTGCGCTGGGCCTCGATTTCGTTGCGCGGGCTCAGGGCCTCGACCTCGGCCAGGAAGGTGGCGCGGATCAGCGCGACATTGGTGTCGGCGTCGGCGCCCAGTTTGCCCTCGACCCTATCGCCCATGGCCTCGTCGAGGCGCGGGAAGTTGCGGTTGAAGTTGCCGCCGCCGCGAAATTCGTAGCGCCCCAGCAGGTCGCCCTCGTAGCGCTGGTTGAGGCCGATGGGATTGGCGAATGGAACCACCACGATTTCGCCGATGATATCGCCCCGGGCGTCGGCCTCGTCGAGCAGCCGAGTAAGGTGATGGAGCGTCAGCATGCCGGGGATTTCGTCGGCGTGAATGCCGGCCTGGAAATAGGCCTTGGGCCGCGCCCCCGGCGTCCCGAAGCGATGGACAATGATCGCCCGCTTCGTGCCGGGCGACATGGCGGGAAGGGAATGCGGCTGGTTTCTCGGGTCAAGAAGGCTGTTCCTTGTTGTTCTTTCAAAGCAACGCCGTGGCACTTCAATGCCGGTGAAGAAACGATGCGATGACCGGCATGACGGCGCTCGGCTGTTCTTCGTGAGGGACATGGCCCGCATCTTCAACTATGTGCAGGGTCGAATTCGGTAAGGCGTCGTTTAACGACTGACCAATGTGTAGCGGAATGATTTTGTCATGCCGGCCCCAAACTAGCAGTACCGGGACGGATATGAATTTGTACTCTTCGACTATGGTGTCCAGGTCGTCAGGGACCATATGGCGCGTGGTTTCAAGGAGTGCGTGTTTGCCGCCAGGCTGGTCAAGTGGCATGGCATAGGCGGCGGCCATGTCCTCAGTGATTTTGCCGTCGTCGTGAAAGGCGAGAGACAACACCGAGCGGACCTGAAACTTGGGCGGAAGCAACGATGCGCCGAATGTCCCAATGAGCGGCGTCCGAAGAAGAGAAACGAACGCCGGGAACGCCTGACGATAGGCAACGTTGTCCATAAGAATCAAAGAACGAAGTCGCCCGGCCTGACCGCTCGCGTAGAGCTTGAGGGCAACCAACAGCGTCACGCCGCTGCCAAGAGAGTGGCCCAGCAACACGAGGTCATGGAGGTCATTCTCGATGATGAAGTCGTAGGCGCGCGCGGCGTGGCCGGCGAGCGAATAATCGCCATCGAGAGGTTTTTGCGAGTTTCCGAAGCCAAGAAGGTCGAGAAGATAAAGTGAGTTAGTTTCTGATAATGGCGCCGTGAGATGGCGCCACGAATAAAGGTTGGCGCCAAACCCTTGGAGAAACAGAATAGACGGGCTTTACCGGTTTTTTCGTAGTGCAGTCTCACCCCGCGCCGACCGCGCCCATGGCCAGGAAGGCGTCGCGGCGGCGGCTCATGAGTTCGTTGGCGGGAACCTGATCGAGCTCCGCCAGGGTCGCTTCGAGGGCGTTTCCCAGTGTGGCGATGGCGGCCTGGGGATCGCGGTGGGCGCCGCCCATGGGCTCATCGACGATATGGTTGATGACTTTGAGTTTCTCGAGGTCCTGGGCGGTCAGCTTGAGGGCATTGGCGGCGTCCTCGGCCTTTTCCGCGTCGTGCCACAGGATGGAGGCGCAGCCCTCAGGCGAGATCACCGAATAGACCGCGTGTTCGAGCATCAGCACCACGTTTGCCACGGCCATGGCGATGGCGCCGCCCGAGCCGCCCTCACCGATGATGACGCTGACTGTCGGCACCCGTAGTTTCAGGGAGGTCTCGATCGAGCGGGCGATGGCCTCGGCCTGGCCGCGCTCCTCGGCGCCGATCCCGGGATAGGCGCCCGAGGTGTCGACCAGGGTAATCACTGGCAGGCCGAAGCGGTCGGCCAGACGCATCAGCCGGATCGCCTTGCGGTAACCTTCGGGCCGGGCCATGCCGAAGCTGTGGGATACCCGGCTCTCGGTATCGGCGCCCTTCTCGTGGCCGATAATCATCACCGAGCGCCCGCGAAACCGCCCCAGACCGCCGATAATGGCCTTGTCGTCGGCGTAGGCCCGGTCGCCGGCGAGGATCGTGAAGTCGTCGATCAGGGCGGCCACATAGTCGGAAAAATGGGGCCGCTCGGGATGGCGCGCCACCAGGATCTTCTGCCACGGGGTCAGCTTGCCGTAGGTCTGCTGCAGCAGGTGCTCGAGCTTTTCCTGAAGGCGGCTGACTTCGTCGATGATGTTGACTCCGTCGCCGTCGCTGAGGTGGCGCAGTTCCTTGATCTTGCCTTCAAGCTCGGCGATCGGCTTCTCGAATTCGAGATAGGTGGGCATAAGACCCTTGGCGATTCCTGGCGGTTCTCTCGGCCCCTAAGCGCCGCGCGCCGCGATCTGCTCGGCCTTCTTGACCATCACCTCGGCCTGTTTGATCGAGGCGATATCGATGAGGCGGCCGTCGAGGGTGACCGCGCCCCGGCCCGCCTTGGTGGCTTCGTCCATGGCCTCGATAATGCGCTTGGCCTTGGTCACCTCCTCGTCGGACGGGCTGAAGACCTCGTTACCCAGGGCAATTTGCGACGGATGGATGGCCCATTTACCTTCGCAGCCCAGCGCTGCGGCGCGGTAGCCGGCGGCGCGGTAGCCGTCGGCATCCTGGAAATCGCCGAACGGGCCGTCGATCGGTCGCAGGCCGTGGGCCCGGGCCGCCACTACCATGCGGGCAATGGCGTAGTGCCACATGTCGCCCCAGTGGGTCAGGCGTTCGCCATCATCGTCACCAATCGGGTCTGTCAGCACCGAATAGTTCGGATTGACGCCGCCGATGTTGGTGGTCCGCGCCTTGGTCGAGGCGGCGTAGTCGGCGACGCCGAAATGCAGCGCCTCGTTGCGTGGGCTCGCGCCGGCGATTTCGTGGACGTTGGCCATGCCCAGCGCGGTCTCGATAATCAGCGAGAATCCGATGCGCTTGGTCAGGCCCATGGCATCCTCGACCTGGGTCACCAGCATGTCGAGGGCGTAGACGTCGGCGGCGGTGCCGACTTTGGGAATCATAATCATGTCGAGGTGCTGGCCGGCCTGTTCGATAACTTCGACCACGTCGCGGTACATGTAATGGGTATCGAGACCGTTGATACGTACGGTGATGGTGTGGCCGTTCCAATCGACGTCGTTGAGCGCTTCGACGACATTCTTGCGCGCCTGCTCCTTCATGTCGGGCGCTACCGCGTCCTCAAGGTCGAGGAAGATAATGTCGGCGTCCGATGCCGCCGCCTTCCCGAACAGTTTGGTTTGGCTGCCGGGTACCGCCAGCTCGCTGCGGTTCAAACGCGCCGTCGCCGGTTCGACCAAGTGAAAGCTCATGTTCGTCCCCCTTCGGAAATCATAGTTGGTTTGCCCCCCAGGGGCCATTCGACGGGGCGGTATGCTGCCTCGTCCGCATCCTGTCAAGTCCCGCCACTGCCGCGGCGCCCCAGGGGGTGGTGGTCGCGGACCAGGGCCTTGAGCCGCTCCTCCAGCACGTGGGTGTAAATCTGCGTGGTGGCGATGTCGGCGTGGCCGAGCATCTGTTGCACGGCGCGGAGGTCAGCGCCGTGGGCCAGCAGGTGGCTGGCGAAGGCGTGGCGCAGCACGTGCGGCGATACCCGTCGCGGCTCAATGCCGGCTTCGATCGCAAGGTCCTTGAGCATCTGACCGAATCGGCGCCGGGTAAGATGGCCTTCGGCGCCGCGCGACGGAAACAGCCAGGG
>JAYZAP010000062.1:0-2705 GCA_036339655.1 Pseudomonadota bacterium
CCATGACCGCAATGCCGCCGACCATGACCAGGGCGATGGCGAGTCCGATGGTGATATTATCCATGGTTGGAGACTACCACGCCGGTTGCACTGGAACACCCGTGGCGATAGTTTTTCGAATCATGGCCATACTGCCCATCATCATCGCGCCGGATCAGCGTCTCAAAGTGACATCCAAGCCTGTCTGCCGGGTCGACGACGAGGCGCGCCGGCTCATGGACGACATGCTCGAGACCATGTATTTGGCGCCGGGGATCGGTCTGTCGGCGATCCAGGTCGGCGTGCCCAAGCGGCTCATGGTCATCGACGTGGCGCGCAAGGGCGAGGCGGCGGCGCCGCTCCGTTTGGCAGATCCGGAAGTCATCGCCTATTCGGATGACGTGGTGGCCATGGAAGAGGGCTGTTTGTCGTTTCCCGAGCACTACGCCGAGGTCAAGCGCCCGGCCGGCGTCACCGTGGGTTATCTCGACGAGCATAACCGGTATCAGGAACTCGTGGCCGTCAGGCTGCTCTCGCGCTGCCTTCAGCATGAGATCAACCATCTGGACGGCATCCTGCTGGTCGACCACCTGTCGGCGATCAGGCGCGGCATGATCCTTCGCAAACTTCTCAAGGCGCGCAAGGCCAAGGCGCTGAAGTCGGCCTGATCATGGCGCGCCCACGTCTAGCCTTTATGGGAACCGCGGCGTTCGCCGTGCCGACCCTGTGCGCCCTGGCCGACGCCGGCCATGACCTCGCGGCGGTCTACACCCAGCCGCCACGGCCGTCGGGGCGGGGCCATAAGACCCGGCAGTCCCCGATCCATAACGAGGCCGACCGGCACGGACTGGCGGTGCGAACCCCCGAAACCTTCAAGGATGACGCCACCCTGCAGGGTTTTGCCGCTCTTGGCTGCGATGCCGCCGTGGTCGTCGCCTACGGCCTGATCCTGCCGGCGCCTGTGTTGCGTGCGCCGCACCTGGGCTGCCTCAACCTGCATCCGTCGCTGTTGCCCCGGTGGCGCGGCCCGGCGCCGATCCAACGCACCATCGAGGCCGGCGACAAGGAAACCGCCGTCACCGTCATTCAGATGGACGAGGGGGTCGACACCGGTCCCATTCTGCTGATGAAACGGGTTACGGTGGCCCACGACGCAACCTCGGGCAGTCTTCACGTCGAACTTGCCGCCCAGGGCGCCCGGCTCATGGTCGCGGCATTGGATGGCTTCACCGACGGAACCCTGGCGCCAAGCCCTCAGGCCGAGGATGGCGCGACTCATGCGGCCAAGCTGACGCGCGGCGAAGGCGAACTCGATTGGCAGCGGTCGGCTGTCGAGTTGGAGCGTCGAGTGCGGGCCATGAGCCCCCGGCCCGGCGCCTTTTTCGACCACGGGGGAAATTCCATCCGGGTGACGGCGGCGGAACTGGCGCCGGCGGTGACCAATGGCGGCACGACCCCCGGCACCCTAATCGGACCCGACTTCACCGTCGCCTGCGGCGGCGGTAGCCTGCGCCTTACCCAGGTCCAGAAGGCCGGCCGGGCAGCCATGGACGGCGCCGAATTCCTGCGCGGCGCCCGTATCGAGGTGGGCACGGTGTTGGGCCGGCTATGACACGCTACAAACTGACCCTCGAATACGACGGCCGGAGCTTCGTCGGCTGGCAGCGCCAGGACAACGGCCCTTCCATCCAGCAGGCCCTGGAACAGGCCATCGCGGCGTTTAGCGGCGAGGTGGTCACCACTGTCGGCGCCGGGCGCACGGATGCCGGGGTTCACGCTCTCGGTCAGGTGGCTCATGTGGACTTGGCCAAGCCGTGGCCGGCCCCTGAAGTCATGGGCGCGCTCAACCACCACCTCAAGCCCGCGCCTATCGCCGTGCTCACGGTCGAGGCGGTGAACGATGATTTTCACGCCCGGTTCTCGGCCGTGGAACGGGTCTACCGCTACCGCATGGTCAACCGCCGGGGCCGGCTGGCTCTGGAGGATGGGCACGCCTGGTGGGTATCGGCGGCGCTCGACGTGGCGGCCATGAACGAGGCCGCCCAGGCGCTGGTCGGGCGCCACGACTTCACCAGCTTCCGTGCTAGCCAGTGCCAGGCGAAATCGCCCGAGAAGACCCTCGACGAGCTCTCGGTGGCCCGCGATGGAGAAGAGGTCATCGTGGTCCGCACCCGGGCGCGGTCGTTTCTCCATCACCAAGTACGCAACATGGTCGGCACTCTGGCCCTGGTCGGCGAAGGCAAATGGAGCGCCGACGATGTCGCCGCCGCCCTTGCCGCCCGCGACCGCGCCGCCGGCGGCCCGACCGCGCCGGCCGACGGGCTCTACCTGGTCAGCGTCGCCTACTAAATTAGGCTGAACGCCGTCAACCTGAGAAAGACTCCCAGAGTTTCGAAGAGCAGCACGATGCCGACGGCGGTGGCGGTGGTGGTTTGCAGGGATGTGCGCACCACGAACCACTCCAAGACCAGGACGTAGACCACCACGAAGAGAATCAGAAAGCTGGAAAGCACCTCGGAAACCAGACCGGTGACGCCGATCAGGCCGACCAGAGTCTGCAACAGGAACTGCGGCAGGCTCGTCCAGTTGTAGGCGACAATCAACGGCACATAGCCCTTCGACAGGTCGAGCATTTTGGTCATGCCGATAGCCACGAGCGGCACCAGGGCCCAGCTCGACCCGTATAGAACCGTGACCACCGTTGCGATCCAACCCATGTCGGTGAC
>JAYZAP010000063.1:0-4067 GCA_036339655.1 Pseudomonadota bacterium
CGTGGCCGCTCGCAACCTGGATTTCCACGCCCACCACTTCCAATCGCCAATGACCTTGCGCGCCAATCTCGAAGAGTACTGCCTACTGTAACGCTGCCGCGTTGACGGGCGCCGGGCGCTGTCCCACTATTGCGCCTATGAAGATGCCGGAGCCGGACCGCGACGCATTGGCCCAGCGCTTGGCGCTGATTGAAACCTTCAGCGCCTTGCTGCCGGACGGTTCGGTGATTGCCGACGCCGATGAGTTGCAAGTGTACAAGAGTGACGGCCTCACCGCCTATGGCCAGCGCCCCATGTTGGTGGCCCTGCCCGAAACCGTCGAGCAGGTCTCAGCCATTCTCAAGTGCTGTCACGAGCGTGGTGTCAAGGTGGTGCCCCGGGGCGCCGGCACCGGGCTGTCGGGTGGGGCCCTGCCGCTCGCCGACGGCGTCACCCTGGGCCTCGCCAAGTTCAACCGCATCCTCGACATCGACTTGGGCAACCGCTGCGTCGTCGCCCAGCCCGGCGTCACCAACCTCGCCATCACCCAGGCGGTGGCCGGCGACGGCTTCTACTATGCGCCGGACCCGTCGAGCCAGATTGCCTGCTCCATCGGCGGCAACGTGGCCGAGAACTCGGGCGGCGTTCATTGCCTGAAGTATGGCGTCACCACCAACAACCTGCTCGGCCTGGAAATGGTGCTGATCAACGGCGAAGTGCTGCGCCTCGGCGGCAAGCACATGGACCCGGGCGGCTACGACCTGCTCGGCGTGCTCGCCGGTTCCGAGGGGCTGCTCGGGGTCATCACCGAGGTCACGGTCCGCATCCTCCACAGCCCGGCCTCGGCGCGGGCGCTGCTCATCGGCTTTCCCACCACCGAAGCGGCCGGCGATTGTGTCGGCCGGGTAATCGCCGCCGGCATCATCCCCGGCGGCATGGAGATCATGGACCGCAACGCGGTCGAGGCGGCGGAGGCGTTCTGCCACGCCGGCTATCCGCTCGACGCCGGCGCGCTCCTTATCGTCGAGCTCGACGGCCCCGAGGTCGAGGTCGACCACCTGATCGACCAAGTGCGCGGCATCGCCGAGTTGTGCGGCGCCACCACGCTGCGCGCCAGCACCAGCGAGGCCGAACGCGAGCGCTTCTGGGCCGGGCGCAAGGCGGCGTTCCCGGCGGTCGGCCGCATCTCGCCCGACTACTACTGCATGGACGGTACCATCCCGCGCCACCGCATGCCCGAAGTCCTGGCGCGCATCACCGAACTGTCGGAAAAATACGGCCTGCGGGTGGCCAATGTGTTCCACGCCGGCGACGGCAACCTCCACCCGCTCATCCTCTACGACGCCAACAACCCCGGCGAGTTAGACAAGACCGAGGCGTTCGGGTCGGAAATCCTCAAGCTCTGCGTCGAGGTCGGCGGCGTACTCACCGGCGAGCACGGCGTCGGCGTCGAGAAGCGCGACCTCATGGGTATCATGTTCACCGAGGCCGACCTGGCCCAGCAGCAGCGCCTCAAATGCGCCTTCGATCCGGACGGCCTGCTCAATCCCGGCAAGGTCTTTCCCACCCTGCACCGCTGCGCCGAACTCGGCCGCATGCATGTCCACCACGGCCAGACGCCGTTCCCCGATCTGCCCCGGTTCTGATGTCCGACCGCTTCGCCCCGACGGACGCGGCCCAGGTTCTCGAGGTGGTGGCCTCGGCGGCGGCGGCCGAGACGCCGCTTGAAGTTGTCGGCGCTGGCTCGAAACGCGCCCTGGGACGGCCGGTACAAACCAACCACCGCCTCGAACTTTCAGGGCTCAGCGGAATCGAACTCTATGAGCCGGCCGAGCTAGTCATGACCGCCCGGCCGGGCACCACCATGGCCGCCATCGAGGCCGAACTCCAAGGCCATGGCCAGCAACTCGCCTTTGAGCCGCCCGACCTCGGGCCCCTGCTCGGCGGCGCACCCGCCGACAACACCATTGGCGGCACCATCGGCGGCGCCATCGCCTGCAATCTGGCCGGCCCCCGGCGGCCCAAGGCGGGGGCGGCGCGGGACCATTTCCTTGGCGTCGAGGCGGTGACTGGCCGCGGCGAAGCCATCAAGGCCGGCGGCCGGGTGGTCAAGAACGTCACCGGCTACGACCTGTGCAAGCTGTTCGCCGGGTCATATGGGACCCTGGCGGTGATGACCAGCGTCACAGTCAAGGTCATGCCGGCGCCCGAGAAGACCCGGACCGTGCTGGTCGCCGACCTCAACGACCATGACGCCGGGCGGGCCATGACCACCGCCCTGACCAGCCCGCACGAAGTCTCGGCGGCGGCCCATCTGCCGGCGGCCGTGGCGGCGCGCTCCGGGGTATCCTATGTGTCCGGCGCCGGCGGCGCTGTCACCGCGCTCCGGGTCGAAGGCCCGGCACCGTCGGCCGAGCACCGCTGCCGGGCGCTCCGCGAATTGCTTTCCGGCTGTGGCGACATCGAGGAACTCCACGGCCACAACTCAGGCGCCCTGTGGTGCGAGGTCGGCAATGTGACGCCCTTCACCGGTCAGCCCGACCGCGTGGTGTGGCGGCTCTCGGTGCCGCCGACAGCGGGAGCCACCGTGGCCGCGAGCATCCTTGCGAACGCTGACGGCGACGTGTTTTACGACTGGGGCGGTGGGTTGGTCTGGCTAAGTCTGGTCGACGACCATGGCGCAACCGTCCGCGCCGCCGTCGCCGAAACCGGCGGTCATGCCACCCTGGTGGTGGCCGACACCGCCCGGCGCGATGCCCTGGCCGTATTCGAACCCCAGGAACCCGGCCTCGCTGCCCTCAGTGCCCGCATTAAAGATAGTTTCGACCCGCGCCGCATCCTCAACCCCGGCCGCATGTACCCCGGCGTGTAACGAGCCATGCAAACCAGTTTCACCCTGGCCCAACTGGCCGACCCACAGATTGAGGAAGCCGAGCGCATCCTGCGCAAATGCGTCCACTGCGGCTTTTGTACGGCGACCTGTCCGACCTATGTGCTGCTCGGCGACGAACTCGACGGACCGCGCGGGCGCATCACGCTTATCAAGGCCATGCTCGAGACCACCCGGCCGCCAACCCCCAAGGTGGTGACCCACATCGACCGCTGCCTGAGCTGCCTGTCCTGCATGACCACTTGCCCCTCGGGGGTCGACTACCGGCGTCTGGTTGACCGAGCCCGGGCCCATATCGACGACAATTTTCACCGGCCGTGGGCCGAGACCATGCTGCGCGGCCTGCTCGCAATGGTGCTGCCGCGCCCATCCCTGTTCCGTGCCGCCCTGCTGGCGAGCCGGTTGCTGCCTGATGCCGTTGCCCGCCTGTTGCCGGGACGCCTCGCCGGTCTTGCTGCCATGGCCCCGGCGAGGGTTCCCGCCCCCTCGACCGTCGGTCAGCCGCAAACTCACGGCGCCCAGAAACTCCGGCGCCTGCGCGTCGTCCTGATGCCCGGCTGCGCCCAACAGGTGCTGGCCCCGGCCATCAACGAGGCCACCGTGCGGGTGCTGACCCGCCATGGCTGCGAGGTGGTGGTGGCCCGTGGCGGCGGCTGCTGCGGCGCCCTGGTCCATCACCTGGGCCAGGAGGGCGTCGCCCGCGATGCCGCGCGCCGCAACGTCGCCGCCTGGAGCACTGAGCTCGACAACGGCGGCCTCGACGCCATCGTCATCAACGCCTCGGGCTGTGGCACCACGGTCAAGGACTACGGCTCTCTGCTTAAGGACGACCCCCAATGGGCCGCGGCGGCGGCGCGGGTCGCCGGGCTGGCCAGGGACGTGAGCGAGATACTGGTCGACCTCGACATTGAGCCAGACGGTACGGCTGGAGAGCTCAGCGTTGCCTACCATTCCGCCTGTTCGCTGCAGCACGGCCAGAACGTCCACGAGGAGCCCCGGCGGGTTCTCGCGGCGGCCGGTTTCACGGTGTGCGAAATCGCCGAAGGTCATCTCTGTTGCGGCTCGGCGGGCACCTACAACCTGTTGCAGCCGGACATCAGCGAACGCCTGCTGGCGCGCAAGCTCGCCAATGTCGAGCGCTGCGAGGCCGACGTTATCGCCACCGGCAATATCGGCTGCATGGTACAACTGACCCGCG
>JAYZAP010000064.1:0-2503 GCA_036339655.1 Pseudomonadota bacterium
GACTGTTCCGGCGTGGTCAAGCGGTATCACTGCAACATGGCGCGCACTTTCTCCCTGGGCGAGCCCGACCCGGATGTCCTGTTGCAGACGCAAAAATCGGTCGAGTCCATGAAGGTGATCGAGGACATGATCCGGCCCAACCTGCCGGTCCGTGAATTCAACCAGACCATGAAGGCGTTCTACGAAGACCAGGGCATCTGGCAGGATCGTGGTTATGTCGGCGGCTATGAGATGGGCATTGCCTTCCATCCGGACTGGGTCGGCAACTTCGTCTTCGACGTCAATTCCGACCTCAACATCGACGAGCTGTTTGTGCCGGGGACGGTGGTCAACTACGAGAACACTTTCTTCCTGCCCCATGAGGCCGGGCTGTTCTTCATGATCGAGTCCATGGCCTTCCTCGATGACGAGGCCAAGTTCCTGTCGAAGGTGCCCTACGACCTGGGAATTATCGAATAGCATGCTCATCCTCAATCCCAACGCCGACCCATCGAACGAGTATGGCTCAGCGCTTCAGGCCATCCTCAACCGCGAGGGCTTCGAGGCCGCGCGCCGCGAGATAACTGGCTGGCCCGGCTACGCGCCGACACCCATGGTCGCGCTGCCTGGCCTCGCCGCCCACGCGGGACTCGGCGCGATTTTTTACAAGGATGAAGGCGAGCGGCTCGGCCTCGGCAGCTTCAAGGCCCTGGGTGGCGCCTACGCGGTGGCCAAACTTGTGCGAGGCGCGGGCAAGGACATCACCGTCTGTACCGCGACCGACGGCAACCACGGCCGCTCGGTCGCGTGGGGCGCCCAGGTCGCGGGTTGCCGCTGCGTAATTTATCTCCACGCCCACGTTAGCGAGGGCCGCCAACAGGCCATCGAAAGCTATGGCGCCGAGGTCCGCCGGGTGTCCGGCAACTACGACGATTCGGTGCATCAGGCGGCCGAGGACTCCGCCGCTAACGATTGGCATGTGGTGTCGGACACTTCATGGCCGGGTTACAGCGAAATACCCTGTGATGTCATGCACGGCTATGGGGTCATGGTCGGCGAGGCCATTGACCAGCTGCCCGGCGGTGAATTGCCGACCCATGTTTTCATCCAGGGCGGCGTCGGCGGCTTGGCGGCGGCGGTGTTGGCGACCTTCTGGCAGCGTTACGGGCCTGACCGCCCGTGCTTCGCCGTGGCCGAGCCGGTAAACGCCGCCTGCCTGTTTGAAAGCGCCAAGGCCGGCGCGCCGACCGTGGTGCCGGGGGAGCTCGATACGGTGATGGCCGGCCTCGCCGCCGGTGAGGTTTCCCTGCTCGCCTGGGACATTCTATGGGCCGGCTGCGACGCGTTCGCCACGGTTGGTGACGATGTCGCGTGCGATTTGATGCGCACCCTGGCCCTTGGCTGTGATGGCGACGCGCCGGTGGTTGCCGGCGAATCAGCGGTGGCCGGACTGGCCGCCGCCATTGACGCGCGGCAGGGCGGCGCCCTGGGGCTCGACGGCGACAGCCGTCTGTTGGTGATTGGCAGCGAAGGCGCCACCGACCCGCTGCTTTATTCCGATATTGTTGGTCGCTCGGCCGACCAGGTAAGGGGTGCGTCATGAGCAGGGCCCTGCCCGAACGCTGCGACATCCTGATCAAGGGCGGCGATGTCATCGACGGTAGCGGTGGCCCCCGGGTCCGCGCCGACGTGGCGGTCACCGTTGACCGCATTGTCGCGGTCGGCGATCTGGGAACCATGGCCGCCGGGTCCGAGGTCGACGCCGCCGGGCTGGTGGTGGCGCCTGGCTTCATCGACGCCCACACCCACGACGACCGGGCAGTGCTGTCGGGCCCGGACATGACACCCAAGATCAGCCAAGGGGTGACCACGGTTGTTATCGGCAATTGCGGCGTCAGCCTGTCGCCCCTGGCTCTGGTTGGCGATCCGCCGCCGCCGATGAATTTGCTCGGCGGCCGTGAATGGTACCGCTTCCCGACGGCCGCCGGTTACGTCGCTGCCCTCGATGCCGACCCGGCGGCGGTCAATGTCGCCATGCTGACCGGCCATTCGACGCTCCGCGCCGGGATCATGGACCGGCTTGACCGGGCCGCCACCGGCGACGAGATCGCCCGCATGGCCGGGCTGCTCGACGAGGCCCTCGACGCCGGCGCGGTGGGCTTCAGCACCGGCCTGGCCTATCCCACGGCGATCGATGCGCCGGCCTCGGAGGTCACCGTCCTGGCCGAGCGACTTGAGCGGGTCGGCGGAGTTTACACCACGCACATGCGCGACGAAGGCGACCACATTGTCGACGCCATCGAAGAGACCGTCTCGACCAGCCGCGATGCCGGCGTGCGGGTGGTCATCTCCCACCACAAATGCAGCGGCCCGCGCAACTACGGACGTGCCAAGGAGACCCTGGCGCTAATCGAGGCGGCCCGGCGCAGCCAGACCGTCGACCTGGATGTCTATCCCTATGTGGCTAGCTCTACGGTGCTGCTGCCCAGTTTCATGGACGATTGCCCGCGTATCCTGGTGACTT
>JAYZAP010000065.1:0-2715 GCA_036339655.1 Pseudomonadota bacterium
AAACCTCGGTCTTGCCCGCGCCGTTGACCCCGTCGAGCAGGGCGACGTCATAGGCGCCTTCGGCGACCTTGATGACCAGGCCGTCGGCCGCCTTGCGCTGGGCCGGCGATAACCGGGGACCGCTCTGCTGCCAGTCGGGCACCGGGAACGGCGCCATGGCCGGCGCCTCGACCGTGTCCAGCGCCCCCATGTCGGCCAGCCCGCGCACCACCGCCGGGCCGACGCCGGCGGCGCGGGCCAGCTCGGTAGCGCCGCGCGGCGGCCCGGACGCGGCCTCGGCCAGCACCTTGGCGCGGGCCGGTGTCAGGCGCTCGGGCTCGCGGTGGCCGACCCTGTAGGCGACGCGTGGCCGGGGCGGGGTCAACGCCTCGGGCACGCTCATGGTCATGCGCAGCACCGCGCCGGGTGGCGCCAGGGTATAGGCGGCGACCCAATCGACGAAGTCGCGCAGCGCGTCGGCCATGGCCGGGAAATCGACCACGTCGTGGACATTGCGCAGTTTGGCCGGGTCGACATCGCCGGCGGCGTCGCCCCACACCACGCCGACCATTTCGCGCTTGCCCAGGGGGACACGGACGAAACTGCCGGGCGGCGCGTCCATGCGGTCGGCAAGGCGGTAGTCGTAGGCGCCGGCCAGGGGCAGGGGCAACAGCACGCTGACTCGTGGCTGCTTGGTCGGACTGGTGCGGGGGGATGCCATCGGCTACACTGTGGCAACCGAATCGCGCCGATTCAAGGCGCCATTGCAAGAGATGAAGCCGGAACATGAAGTTTTTTGTCGATACGGCCGATGTCGAGGAAATCCGAGAACTTGCCGCCACCGGTCTGCTCGACGGGGTGACTACCAATCCGTCCCTGGTGGCCAAGACCGGGCGAGATTTTTTCGAGGTGTTGGCCGAGATTTGCGCCCTGGTGCCGGGACCGGTAAGCGCCGAGGTCGCCGCTACCGATGTCGACGGCATGCTCAAAGAGGCTGAGCGGCTGATCGGCGTGGCCGACAATATCACCATCAAGGTGCCGCTTACCTGGGACGGCCTCAAGGCCTGCCGGGAGCTGAGCCAGGACGGCTCCATGGTTAACGTCACCCTGTGTTTCTCCGCCGCCCAGGCCATCCTGGCGGCCAAGGCGGGGGCGGCCTTTGTCTCGCCGTTCGTCGGCCGGCTCGACGACATCGGCCAGGACGGCATGGCGCTGGTCGCCGATATCCGCCAGATTTACGACAATTACGCGACTGACTTCGGCACCGAAATTCTGGTCGCCTCGATCCGTAACCCGCTGCATGTGGTCGAGGCCGCCAAGATCGGCGCCGATGTCTGCACCTTGCCACCCAAGGTACTGCAGCAACTCGCTGGCCACCCCTTGACAGACAAGGGCCTCGCCGCCTTTCTCGCCGACTGGGAGAAGACCGGCCAGACCATCGCCAAGGGCTAGGACCGGTGGCGTCATCTCCGGAAAACACCGCCCGCGACCGGGTCGCTGAACTCGACGACCATCAGATTGCCGACTATCTCCGCCGCCATCCCGACTATCTGTTGCGCCACCCTGAGCTGCTGACGGTGTTGGCGCCGCCATCGCGGGACGACGGCGACGGCGTGGTCGACATGCAAAGCTTCATGATTGAGCGCCTGCGCACCGAGGTCGAGCGCCTAACCGGGCGCCATCACGCCCTGCTCGATGCCGGCCGCACGGCCCTGAATAGCCGAGGCCAGGTTCACGAGGCGGCCTCCGCCCTACTCGGTGCCACCACCTTCGAGCACCTGATTGAAGTGGTGACCAGCGACTTCCCGCGCCTGCTTCATGTCGATGTGGTGGCGCTGTGTGTCGAGGACCGCTGCGACGCAGGCCGGCGCTGCGGTCCCAACGGCATCACCTGCCTGGCGGGCGTCGCCATTGACGACGTGCTCGGCCCCGGCCGCGATGTTGTCGCCGGTGACGGCCAAACCCTGACCGACGACGAGCGTATCTTCGGCGCCGGCAGCGGGCTGGTGCGGTCGGCGGCCTTGGTCCGGCTGACTCTCGGCGGCACCGCGCCGGGCGCCCTGCTCGCCTTGGGGTCGCGCCGGGCCGACCGCTTCCCATCGGGCCAGGGCGGCGAGCCATTGGGCTTTCTTGCCCGGGTGCTGGAACATTGTCTGCGCGCATGGCTGGGCCTGCCGGCCTGATCGAGGCCCCTCGGGTCGATTTTCCCGCCGCCGTTCCGGTGGTCGAAGCGGTCCGGCGCTGGCAACACTGGCTGGCGGTCGAGCGCCGGGTCTCGAAACACACCCTGGACGCCTATTCCCGCGACCTCTCGGCGTTTCTCGGTTTTCTCGCCGACCATCTCGGGGGCCAGCCCGGGCTTGACGAGCTTTCCGCGCTTCGCGCCGCCGATTTCCGCAGTTGGCTCGCCGGCCGGGTCAACCAGGGTCTGGCGGCGCGCTCGACGGCGCGAGCGCTGGCGGTGGTGCGCGGCTTCTTTCGCCACCTCGACCGCGAGGGCCTAGCCCACAATCCTGCGGTCGCGGTGGTGCGCACGCCCAGGCAGCCGCACAATCTGCCACGGCCGCTGTCCGTCGACCAGGCGGCGGCGACGATCGAGACCATCGGCGAGTTAGCCACCGCCCCGTGGATGGCGCGGCGCGATACGGCGCTGGTGGCGCTGCTCTACGGCGCTGGCCTGCGCATCGGCGAGGCCCTGGGGCTGAACCGTCGTGATTTGCCGACCGGGGATGACGG
>JAYZAP010000066.1:0-2960 GCA_036339655.1 Pseudomonadota bacterium
CCGGATATCGACCACCGCGCCGTCTTGGCCGCGGCCGGTGATGATGGCGACCTCGGCCGGATCGCGTTCCTCGATGGGGATTTCACTGACACCGTCGCCCAAGGTCCAGTCGATGGTGGTGTGGGGCAGGGCGACGTAGAACGGCACCCCGTTGTCATGGGCGGCGAGGGCCTTGAGATAGGTGCCGATCTTGTTGCACACGTCGCCATGGGCCGTAGTCCGGTCGGTGCCGGTGATGCACAGGTCGACCCGGCCATGCTGCATCAGGTGGCCGCCGGCGTTGTCGGCGATCACCGTATGGGGCACCCCGTGGTGGCCAAGCTCCCAGGCGGTCAGGCTGGCGCCCTGATTGCGCGGCCGGGTCTCGTCGACCCAGACATGGACCGGCACGCCGTCATCGTGGGCGACATAGATGCCGGCCAAGGCGGTGCCCCAGTCGATGGTTGCCAGCCAGCCGGCGTTGCAATGGGTCAGCACATTGACCGGGCCGCTTTGACCACCGCGCTCCCAGGCGTCGCGAATCAGCGCCGCGCCGTGCTCGCCGATGGCGCTGCTGACGGCGACATCGTCATCGCAGATTTTCCCTGCCCGTTGGTAGGCGGCGGCCACCCGCTCGCCGGGCTCGAGCGGTTCGAGGCGCGTAGTCATGTCATCGAGCGCCCAACGCAGATTGACTGCTGTGGGGCGGGTGGCGGCCAGCACGTTACGGGCCTCATGGAGGCGCTGGTCCGAGGCATCGTCGGTCAAAGCCAGGCACAAGCCGTAGGCGGCGGTGGCGCCGATCAGCGGCGCCCCGCGCACCCCCATGACGGTGATTGCCTCGGCGGCATCTTCCAGGGTCTCGAGTCGGCGGGTCTCGAAGCGGTGGGGCAGCAGGGTCTGGTCGATGATGTCGACGGCGCGGCCGTCGTCGGCCAGCATGATGGTGCGCCACAGTTGGCCGTCGACCTTCATAGGGCGCCTCTAATCACCCTCGAACTCACACAGGGCAAACACCGTGTGGCCCAGGGCCTCGAGACGGGCTCGGCCGCCGATGTCGGGCAGGTCGACAATGAAGCAGCATTCGACAATCTCGGCGCTGGATTTTTCGACCAGCTTGATGGCCGCTTCGGCGGTGCCGCCGGTGGCGATCAGGTCGTCGACCAGCAGCACCCGCTCGCCGGCGTCAATGGCATCGGTGTGAACCTCGATGCGGTCGATACCGTATTCCAACTGGTAATCCTGGCCGATGACGTCGCCGGGAAGTTTGCCCTTCTTGCGGATCGGCACGAAGCCGGTGCCCAGTTCGTGGGCGATCACCGCGCCAAGAAAAAATCCCCGGGCCTCGATGCCGGCGACCTTGTCGATAGGCTGGTCGCCATAGCGTTCGACGAAGGCCTCGACGGTAAGGCGCAGGCCGACCGGGTCTTTGAGCAGGGTGGTAATGTCGCGAAACATCACGCCTTTCACGGGGTAATGGGGAATCGTGCGAATGCGGGATTTGATCGGCATGGATAGGGGCTCCTCAGGCGCCAAGCGCCCGCCCGGCGCCCAGTACCCGACCAGCAATGGCGTCGAGCTTGGCCACTAGGGCCGGGTCGCGGGCCTCGGGAGCGGTGATGATGGCGTAATCGAGGGCGGTCTGGCAGCCCTGGACGCAGGGCCCCGCATGACCAGCGAGGCGCGGCGCCGCGTGCTCGATCAGGCGCCGTGCCTTGTGGGCGTTGCCTTGCAGCACCGCGATCACGGCCTCGACGGTCACGTTGTCGTGGTCCGGGTGCCAGCAATCGTAGTCGGTTACCATGGCGACGGTGGCGTAGCACATCTCGGCCTCCCGGGCGAGTTTGGCCTCGGGCATGTTGGTCATGCCGATGACAGCGCAGCCCCACGAGCGGTAGAGCTCCGACTCGGCCAAGGTCGAGAACTGCGGCCCCTCCATGGTCAGGTAGCACCCGCCCCGGGTGACATCAACACCCGCGTCCGCCGCGCTCGCCGCGATGGCATCGCCGAGGCGGCTGCAGACTGGATGGGCCATGGAAACATGGGCCGCCAGGCCGGGGCCGAAGAAGCTCTTGTTTCGCGCAAAGGTGCGGTCGATGAACTGATCGACGATGACGAAGGCGCCTGGCGCCAGGTCCTCGCGCAGGGAGCCCACCGCCGAGACCGAAATAATATCGGTCACCCCGGCGCGCTTGAGGGCGTCAATATTGGCCCGGAAGTTGACTTCGGTGGGAGGCAGCGGATGGCCACGGCCATGGCGCGGCAGAAACGCCAGGGGCTGGCCGTCCAGGGTGCCGTGAAGCAGCGCGTCCGACGGCTTGCCGAAGGGCGATTCGACCTCGACCCAACGGGTGTCTGCCAGGCCGTCGATGTCATAGACACCGCTGCCGCCGATAATGCCGACCAGCGGCAGTGTTGTTTCTTCGCCCATGAATTCCCCACGTGACGCAGTATCCTGGCGGGCAGTGTTCCAGCAACGCCAGGGACGATCAACCGCTAAACCGACGTCCAAGCCGTCCGTTAACCGGGATTAAACCGGTGTCGGCGTAAGCTCATCAACGGAGGCGGGGGTTGCCCGGCCTTCCTTACCGACTGAAGGTCCGCGAGAAGATGACTGGCTCTCGTCGTTTTGGGAGGGACGCGAAGGGTTAGCGACCCCCGTCTCTACCCGCCGCCAACCAGCAGCCGGCCGTCGTAATCGCCCGGCAAATAGACGCTACGGTCGAGCGCCGCGACCGTATCGAACCACGGGTAGACGACCACGTCGAGACGCAGTCGTCCGGCGGTGTAGGACGCGCGCAGCAGGGTCAGGCTATGGAGGTCATCAATTCGCGTCTCGGGACCGGCGAGGGCCATGACCTCGTCGACGGCGGATGTCCAGCCATCGGTGACGGCCACGGCTTCGGCCTCGGTCCGGTCGTCGTCCATGGTCAAAACATGACTGCCTCGATAGATGATGTTGGGCAGGCCCGCCGCCATGG
>JAYZAP010000067.1:0-6043 GCA_036339655.1 Pseudomonadota bacterium
GCCGACCCTGGTCGACGTGGTCAGCCAGCCGCTTCACGAGGCCAACGCCCCGGTCAGCGAGTGGATCGCGTGACCACGGTCGCCCTGCTCAATCCCGGTGCCATGGGCGTCACCATCGACGCGGCGGCCAAGGCGGTTGGCGCAGCGGTGCTGTGGGCCTTGGCGGGACGGGGCGCGACGACCCGGAACCGGGCCGAGGCCGCCGGCTTCGAGGAACGCGACGACCTCGCCGCCGTGTTGGCCGAGGCCGAAGTGGTGCTGTCGGTCTGCCCACCCCACGCCGCCCTCGACCTGGCCGGCGCGCACTTCGTCGAATTCCATTGGCCGCCAGTTCAATATCACCACCGGGACGGTCAAAATTCATCGCAAGAACATCTACGCGAAGCTGGGAATTTCCTCCCAGTCCGAGCTGTTTTCCCACTTTATCTCATATTTGTCGGGCCTAGTGGAGCCGGGTGGCCCATCGGCCCGGTAACGGCGCGTCGCCCCATCCGGACCGTCTCGCCGGTCAATCCGCCGCGCTGGTAATTCCACCGGTCATCTGGTGGGCGACTAGGCGGGCGTAGAGGCCGGCGCGGGCGACTAGTTCGGCGTGGCTGCCCTGTTCGATGAGACGGCCTTCGTCGAGCACCACGATATTGTCGGCGCCTCGCACGGTTGACAGGCGATGAGCGATGATCACCGTGGTGCGCGCGGCCATGAGGTCTTCGAGGGCGCGGCGCACTAGGCCCTCGCTGACCGCGTCGAGATGGGACGTCGCCTCGTCGAGAATTAGCACCGGAGCGTCCTTGAGGAAGGCGCGGGCGATGGCGACACGCTGGCGCTGGCCGCCGGACAGGCTCATGCCGCGTTCGCCGACCCGGGTATGGAGGCCGTCGGGCAGGGCGGCGACGAAATCGCCCAGGGCGGCGTGTTCGACCGCCGCGCGGACCTCGTCCTCGGTGGCCGTGGGACGGGCGATCAGGACATTGTCGTAGAGGCTTTCATTGAACAGGAAGGTATCCTGGGCGACCAGGGCGACGCGGCCGCGCAGATCGTCGACGGCGTAGTCGCGCAGGTCGCTGCCGTTCATATTGATGGCGCCGCCATCGGGGTCCCAAAAGCGCATCATCATCTGGGCCAGGGTGGTTTTGCCGGCGCCCGACGGGCCGACCAGGGCCACTGTGCTGCCCGCCGGCACGGTGAAGGAGACGCCATCCAGCGCCCGGCGCATGGCACCGAAATAGCTGTAGCTCACGTCGCGGATATCGAGGGCTACGGTGTTGTCCGTGGCGCCGTCGGCGCCAGGACCATCGACCACCGGCACCGGCTCGTCGTGGACCGCATGGAGCCGCCGGGTGGCGCCCAGAGTCTCTGCCAGTTGGCGCCCCACATTGGCGATCTCCGAGACCGGCAGGAAAGCGGCCATGGCCAGGAGGGTAAGCAGCGGCAGCACGGCGCTGTCCAACTCGCCGCCCTGAACCAGCTGGGCGCCTGCGACGACGACCGCCAGGCCGCCGAGGCCGGTGGCGACCTCCAGGGTAGCGGTCTGAATGGTCAGGTCGCTGAAGAACGGAATACGCTGGCGGTGGCATTCGCGAATACGGTCGACAAAGGCGGCGCCGCGCCGGGCCGACTGCTGAAAGGCGACGATTTCGGCCAGGCCCTGGATGGTGTCGGTGGCGTGGGCGTTGAGTTCGGCCAAGGCCTCGCGGGAGCGACTGCCCAGGCGGTCGATGCGGCCGCGCATGAAGAAAGGCGCCGCGGCGGTAATCGCCAGGAACGGCAGCAGCGCGGCGGCCATGGCCCAGCCCTCGGCCAGCAGCCAGGCCAGCACCACGGCGGGCACGATCACGGCGACGAAGGCCGGGGCCACGGTGTGGGCGAAGAAATACTCCACCTTCTCCACATCCTGGGTCGCCATGGCGGTGAGGTCGCCGGTGCGCCGGCGCAGCAGATAGGCCGGCGCCAGGGAGTCGAGCTTGGCGAACAGGGCGATGCGCATTTCGGCCAGCAGGCGGAAGGCCATGTCGTGGGCAATCCACGATTCGAGCCAGTGCAGGATACCGGCCAGGGGCGCCACCACGGCGAGCCAGAGTAGCAGGTGATCGAAAGGCACGCCGGTCTTGACCGCGGCGACCACTAGGCCGCTCACCACGCCGACACCGATCAGCGCCGCCACCCTCGTCACGCCGAGCAGGAAGGTCAGGGTCAGCTTGCCTTTCCACGGCGCCATCAGGCCCATGAGGATGACGAACACCCGGGTCCAGCCGAGGCCCTCGGCGCGCAGGATGGCGTTGGTCGGCTCCATCTGTGCAGCCTCGTCGTGATGGCCGCCGATAAGATCGGCGTCGGCCAGGGCGACGGGCTCGGCGCCGTCTTCGAGCAGCGCCGTGGGGCCGGGCGCCGCATCCTGGGCTTGGTCGGCCATGAGCCGGTGATAGGCCCCGTCCCGGGCCATGAGCTCGCGGTGGCTGCCCTGCTCGGCGATGCGGCCCTGGTCGATGACCAGGATGCGGTCGGCGTCGATGACGCTCGACAGGCGATGGGCGAAGATCAGGGTGGTGCGCCCCCGCATGAGCCGGTCGAGGGCCTGCTGGATGACCGCTTCGTTGCCGGCGTCGACCGCCGACAGGGCCTCGTCGAGCACCAGGATGGGTGCGTCGCGCAACAGTGCGCGGGCGATGGCGATGCGCTGGCGCTGGCCGCCGGACAGGCGCACGCCCCGTTCGCCGATCACTGTTCGGTAGCCCTGAGGCAGACGGTCGATGAAGCCTTTGGCGTTGGCGGTGCGCACCGCCGTGTCGATCTCCTGGTCGCTGGCGTCGGGCTTGCCGAAACGCAGGTTGTCCTCGACCGTGCCGTGGAACAGGTAGGTGTCCTGGCTGACCACGGCGAGCTGGTCGCGCAGCGCCTCGAGGCCGAGGTCGCGGATGTCCTGGCCTCCGACCGTGACGCGGCCTTCCTGGGGATCGTAGAGCCGCAACAACAGGCGCAGGATGGTCGACTTGCCGGCGCCCGACGGCCCGACCACACCGATGCGTTCACCGGCGGCGACACTGAAATCAAGGCCCTGGTGGGAGGCGTGACGGGCGCCGGGATAGGTGAAGGCAACATTTTTGAACGCCACGGTCGGCGCCAGGGTGTCGCTCGGCGCCTGACCTACGTGGTCGTCGCGAACCGGCGGCTCGGCATTGAAGATGGCGAAGATCTTGGTCGCCGCCGACTGGCCGAGCATGCCGTCGTGGAGCAGGATACGAAGTTCTCGCATGGGCCGGTATATTTCGATACCCATCATTAGGATCATCAGCAGGGCTGACAACTCCATAACCCCATCGGCCACCCGCCAGGCTCCGAGCGCCAGGGTGGCGGCAGCGCCGACGGCGATGCCGGTATCGGCGATGCCGCGCGACAGGGCGTTGGTCGCCAGCACCCACATGGTGCTCTCGAACAGGGCGCGCGCCCGGTCGGCCAGCAATTGGGCGCGGGCGGTGCTCTGGCCGAAAGCCTTGAGGGTCGCGAGCCCCTGGATTGAATCGAGGAATTCCGCGGCGAAGGCGCCATAGGAGACACCTCGGGCCATGGCCGCCTTTTGATCCCAGACATGGAACGCGGCGGGAGCCACCAGGGTGATCAAGGCGAAAGACACCAGCACGATGGCGACCGGCAGGTCGAGATAAGCGACGAACGCGAAGATGCCAATGGGCGCCAGCACGGCGACGGTCAATTGGGGCAGGTACTGGCCGAAATAGGTCTCCAACTGTTCGACCCCGTCGATCGCCGCGGTGACCACGTCGCCGGTACGCTCGAGGCCGAAATGGGCCGGGCCGAGTTCGATGATCTTGTTGTAGAGCCGTTCGCGAATGTGGAGCTGGACCAAGGCCGCTGTGTGGTGGGCGATCATCGTGCGCCAGTATTCGAGCGCGCCGCGCAACACCATGACCATGGCGATGGCAGCGAATGGCCACATCAGGTCGGCCGCCCCGGCGCCCTCGAAGACTAGCGCCAGAAGCCAGCCGAGCAAGGCCAGGCGGGCGATGCCCACGGTGGCCGAAATCATGCTGATCAAAACCGCGAAGGCAATGCGCCAGCGCACGCCTTCGGTAAACACCCAAAGTCGCTTATCAAAATACATCGGCTTTCGCCTCAACCCCCGGAATTACTCACACGGAGGTAGCGCCCCTGGCCGCTTACGTCAACGCACCTGAATGCCTTCGGTGGCGATGGCCAGCGCATTGTCTTCTCGCACCCGAAGGTGGCCCGACCACCAGTGTTCGAGCTTGCGGAATCCCCACAGCATGGCGTAGGTCCCGATCAGGTAAAGCACGGCGGCGGTGATATAGATATCGTAGACCTCGAAACTACGGGCGACGATGATTCGCGCCACGCCGGTCAGGTCCAACAGTGAGATGATGCTGACCAGGGAGGTTGCCTGGAACAGGAATACCACCTCGTTGGTGTAGGACGGCAGGGCCAGGCGAAACGCGCTGGGCAGAATGATGCGACGATAGAGCAGGGCGCGGGACATGCCACAGGCGCGGGCCGCCTCGACCTCGCCGAATGACACGTTGGTGATAGCACCGCGCAGGATATAGGCGGTGTAGGCGGCGGTGTTGAGAGTGAGCGACAGCACCGCGCAGAAATAGGGCTCGCGGAAGAAGGTCCACAGGCCGACCTCCTCCAGGGCGTCGCGGAACTGGCCGCTGCCGTAATAGATGAGGAATATCTGGACCAGCAGGGGGGTGCCGCGGAAGTAGAATACATAGGTGCGGACCGGCAGGGAAAGCACCGGGTTCTTGGCGAGATAGAGCATGGCCAGGGGCACCGCGAGGCACAGCCCGAGGGCCACGCTCAAGGCGGTCAACTCGATGGTCAACAGGGCGCCGGTCATCATCCGCGGCAAGCTGTCCCAAATGAGTTCCATGACCTTGGTCCTACGCCTGCCGCACGCCGCGCGCCGCCCAGGCCTCGGCCCGATGCTGAGCCCACATGGAGGCGATGGCGATGGCGATATAGATGAGCGATGCGGCGAAGTAGAACGTGAATGGCATGCGCACCGCCCGCGCCGCAATGTCCGAATTGCGCAGCAGCTCGGGCAACTGAATCACTGAGATCAGCGCCGTCGCCTTGATTAGCACCATCCATACGTTACCCAGACCAGGGAGCGCGAAGCGCCACATTTGGGGCAACAGGATGCGCCATGCCAACAGCATACGGTTCATGCCGATGGCCTTGGCCGCCTCGATCTGGCCCTTGGGCACGGCGAGATAGGCGCCGCGAAAAACTTCAGTGGCGAAAGCGCCGTAGATGAAGCCGAGGGTAATGAAGCCGGCGATGAACGGATTGATGTTGATGATGATGTCGATGCCGAAATTTTCGAGACTGTCTTGAATCAGCGTGGGCGCGCCGTAGTAGACGATAAGGATGAGGATCAGTTCAGGTACGCCCCGTATTACCGTGGTATAGGCGTGGGCGCCGCCGTGGGCGGCCTTTGATTGGCTAAGCTTTCCCCAGGCGCCGACCAAGCCCAGGACCAGGGCCAGAGCCATGGCGCAAACCGCGACCGCCAGCGTGATCTGGACGCCGTCCCACAGCATCCAGCCGTATCCCTTGAGGTCGAGCATCGGCGCTCCGGACAGGATTAAAGATCAGGGCGCCACCGCCCGCGATGTGGCGGGCGGTGACGCCCCGTGGTCAACGTGCGGCGTAACGCCTAGTCGCCGAAGACGTCGAAGTCGAAGTATTTGGCGTTAATCTTCTCGTAGGTGCCGTTGGCCCGGATCGTATCAATTGCCTTGTCGAGCGCCATGCGCAGGTCATCCTCGCCCTTGCGCACCGCGATGCCGGCGCCGACGCCATGCCACTCGGGCACATTGTAGTCGGGGCCGACGAACTCGAAGCCCTGGCCCATGTCGGTGCCGAGGAAACCGTCCATGAGCGCTACCGAGTCGGCGTGGCCGAGGTCGACGCGGCCCGAGGCGAGGTCGGCGTTGGCTTCGTCCTGGGTGGCGTAGACCCGGATGTCGAGGCCGGGGAAGTTGTCGCGCAGGACGTTCTCATGGGT
>JAYZAP010000068.1:0-5456 GCA_036339655.1 Pseudomonadota bacterium
ATTTCCCAAAGACCGTCGATATAGTGTTTATTGTCACAGACCACATGACTTAATACGTCAAATATTATGACCTTTTTGTGATGATGGTGGGTAAGTTACCAAAATGGCGTAGGAAACCGGCTTCGCCGAGAGCCCGGCGACGGCCACCGTCGCGCACCGGATAACGATTTTGGGTCGAATTGGGTCAGGGAACCGGGCCAGGGGTAACAAAACGTGGCTGAAAATCTGCTAAAATTCGTGTCGGTCGAGCGCCAGTCGCCCGAGAAGCGCGACGCCGCCGCCCGGCGCGGCGATTTCGATGAAATCTATCAGGATTTCGACCCGGACCGCGCCAGCCTCCAGGCGGCGCGCTGTTCCCAGTGCGGAATTCCCTATTGCCAGGTTCACTGTCCCCTGGCCAACAACATTCCCGATTGGCTCATGCTGGCCGCCGGCGGCCGCCTGGAAGAAGCCTATGAAATGGCCCAGGCGACGAACACCTTTCCCGAGGTCTGTGGCCGCATCTGTCCCCAGGACCGCCTGTGCGAGGGCAATTGCGTCATCGAGAAGGATTTCGGCGGGGTCACCATCGGCGCCGTCGAGACCTACATCACCGAAACCGCCTTCGCCGAAGGCTGGGTGGCGCCGCCACGGCCCGCCACGGAACTGGACCAATCGGTCGGCATCATCGGCGCCGGCCCAGCCGGCCTGGCCGCCGCTGACCGCCTGCGCCGCATGGGCTACCAGGTCACGGTCTATGACCGCTACGACCGGGTCGGCGGGTTGCTGGTCTACGGCATTCCCAACTTCAAGCTGGAAAAGCATCTGGTCGAGCGCCGCGCCGCGCTGCTGACGGACGGCGGTGTCGCGTTCCAGCTCGACTTCGAGGTTGGCCGCGACGCCAGCCTGGAGGAGTTGCGCCAGCGCCACCAGGCGGTGCTCATCGCCACCGGTGTTTACCAGGCGCGAGATGCCGCCATGCCCGGCGCCGGCCTCGCCGGCATCGAGTTAGCCATGGATTACCTCACCGCCAGCAACCGCAAGGGCCTGGGCGATGCGGTGGCGGATTTCGAGTCAGGCCGGCTCGACGCCCGGAGCAAGCATGTGGTGGTCATCGGCGGCGGCGACACCGGCATGGATTGCGTGCGCACGGCGGTGCGTCAGGACGCCGCCTCGGTGACCTGCCTTTATCGCCGCGACCGCGACAACATGCCGGGCTCCCAGCACGAGGTCACTCACGCCATGGAGGAGGGCGTGGTGTTCGAATGGCTCGCCGCGCCGGAAGCCTTTCTCGGCGACGACCGGGTGAGCGCGGTGCGGGCCCAGCGCATGCGCCTCGGCACCCCGGACGCCGGCGGCCGCCAAGCGCCCAAGCCGCTGCCCGATTCAAGCTTCAAGCTCGATTGTGACCTGGCCATCAAGGCCCTGGGCTTCAACCCCGAGGACCTGTCGGTTGCCTTCGACGCGCCCGACCTCAAGCTCAGCCGTTGGGGCACCCTAAATATTAGCGAGGCCTCCATGGAGACCAGCCTCGCCGGCGTGTTCGCGGCTGGCGACATCGTGCGCGGCGCCTCCCTGGTGGTTTGGGCCATCAAAGACGGCCGCGACGCCGCCGACGGCATTGCGGCCTACCTACGGGCCACGGTGGCGCGCGAGACCAGCGCCTCCGTCGCGGCCGAATAGGAAGCCGGCAATGTCCCAATTCATCACTGATTGGCAAGCCAACGCCGCCCACCTCGGGCGCTACGGGCTCTACGACCCGGCCGAGGAGCACGAGGCCTGCGGTGTCGGGCTGGTCGCCGCCATCGACGGCAAGCCTCGGCGTCAGGTGGTCGAGGCCGGCATCGAGGCGCTCAAGTCGGTGTGGCACCGGGGCGCCGTCGACGCCGACGGCAAGACCGGCGACGGCGCCGGCATTCATATCGAGATTCCCCAGGGCTTCTTCCGCGAGCACGTGACCCGCACCGGCCACGTGGTCGGCGGCGGCCGCCTCGCCGTCGGCATGGTGTTTCTGCCCAAGACCGACCTCGGCGCCCAGGAAACCTGCCGCGGCATCGTCGAGACCGAAATCCTCAATTTCGGCTATCAGATTTACGGCTGGCGCCAGGTCCCGGTGGACGCCTCGGTAATCGGCGAGAAGGCCAATGCCACCCGGCCCGAGATCGAGCAGATCATGATCGCCAGCCACGCCAGTTACGACGACCATGTCGAGGGCGACGAAGATCAGTTCGAACTCGACCTCTACATCATCCGCCGGCGCATCGAGCGCCGGGTGCTCGACGCCCATATCAATGATTTCTACATCTGCTCGCTGTCGTGCCGCTCGGTCATCTACAAGGGCATGTTCCTGGCCGAGCAGGTGGCGGCGTTCTACCCCGACCTCATGGACCAGCGCTTCGAATCCAGCTTCGCCATCTACCACCAGCGCTATTCGACCAACACCTTCCCGACTTGGCGCCTGGCCCAGCCGTTCCGCATGCTCGCCCACAACGGCGAAATCAACACCATCCGCGGCAACGTCAACTGGATGACCTGCCACGAGCCGCGCATGGTCAGCGCCCTGTTCCGCGAGCATGGCGAGGACATCAAGCCGGTCATCCAGCCCGACAGCTCGGATTCCTCGGCCCTTGACGCCGCCTTTGAGGTGCTGGCCCGGGCCGGCCGCTCGGCGCCCCTGGTCAAGACCATGCTGATCCCCGAGGCGTGGTCCAAGGAGGCCGCCATGCCCGAGGCCCACCGGGCGCTCTACAGTTACAGCAACACGGTGATGGAGCCGTGGGACGGCCCCGCCGCCATCGTCGCCACCGACGGCCGGTGGGTGCTCGCCGGCATGGACCGCAACGGCCTGCGGCCGCTGCGCTTCGTGGTCAGCACGACCGGACTGTTGGTGGTCGGCTCGGAAGCCGGCATGGTCGCCCTGGCGGAGACCGAGATCATCGAAAAGGGTCGCATCGGGCCGGGCCGCATGATCGCCGTCGATCTCGCCGCGGGCCGGCTCTACCACGACCGCGAACTCAAGGACGCCCTGGCCGCCGAGCGACCCTACGGCGAATGGGTGCGCAACATCACCGAATTGGTCGCCGATCCCGCCGCCGACGAGTCGACTCCTGCGCTCTATGAGGGCGACGAACTGCGCCGCCGCCAGCGTGGCGCCGGCTATAGCCTGGAGGATCTCGAACTCATCCTCCACCCCATGGTGGCGGATGCCAAGGAAGCCACCGGTTCCATGGGCGACGACACCCCCGTCGCGGTGCTGTCGAGAGGCTATCGCGGGCTTCACCACTACTTCCGCCAGCGTTTCAGCCAGGTCACCAATCCGCCGATCGACAGCCTGCGCGAAAACCGGGTGATGTCGCTCAACACGCGGCTCGGCAATCTCACCAACGTGCTCGACGAGGACGCCAGCCAGACCGATATCCTGCTTCTATCGTCGCCCCTGCTGACCAATGCGGGTTTCGACGATATGCGTGAGCGCATGGGCGCGAGCGCCGCCGCGATCGATTGCGGTTTCGAGACGGACGGCGGCGACGATGCCTTGCGCGACGCCATCGCCCGTATTCGGGCCGAGGCCGAGGACGCGGTGCGCGGTGGCAGCAACCACCTGATTCTCGACGACCGGGCGGTTGGCCCCGGTCGCGCGGCGATCCCCATGATCCTGGCTGCCGGCGCGGTTCACGCCCATCTGGTGCGCCAGAACCTGCGCACCTACACCTCGATCAACCTGCGCTGCGGCGAATGCCTGGATGTCCATTACGTGGCCGTGCTGATCGGTGTTGGCGCGACAACGGTCAACGCCTATCTTGCCCAGGAAACCATCGCCGACCGCCACCGCCGGGGCCTGTTCCCGGGCCTCAACCTGGGCGACTGCGTGGCCCGCTACAAGCAGGCCGTCGACCAGGGGCTGCTCAAGGTCATGTCGAAACTGGGCATCTCGGTGGTGAGCTCCTACCGCGGTGGCTACAACTTCGAGGCCATCGGCCTATCGCGCACCCTGGTCGCCGACATATTCCCCGGCATGCCGTCGCGAATTTCCGGCATCGGCGTGGCCGGCATCCAGCGCAAGGTGCTCAACCTGCATCGCAAGGCCTGGCCCGGCGGCGATGACGGTGTGGCGGTGCTGCCGGTGGGTGGGCTTTACCGCTACCGCGCCCGGGGCGAGACCCATGCCTTTGCGCCGGAGCTGATCCACGTGCTGCAAAGCGCCGTGGCCAGCAATTCCTACCAACTCTACAAGACCTACAGCAAGGGTATGGCGGCGCTGCCGCCGGTCAATCTTCGCGACCTGCTGGATTTCCAGCCCCTCGGCGAGGCCATCCCGGTGGACGAGGTCGAATCGATCACCAATATTCGCAAGCGCTTCATGTCGGGCAGCATGTCGCTTGGCGCCCTGTCGCGCGAGGCGCACGAGACCCTGGCCATCGCCATGAACCGCATGGGTGCCAAGTCGTGCTCGGGTGAGGGCGGCGAGGACCCGGAGCGCTACATGCCCCGGGCCAACGGCGACAACCCCAACTCGTCGGTCAAGCAGGTCGCCTCGGCGCGTTTCGGGGTGTCGGCCGAGTACCTGGTCAACTGCAACGAGATCGAGATCAAGATGGCCCAGGGCGCCAAACCCGGCGAGGGCGGCCAGTTGCCCGGCTTCAAGGTTAGCGCCGAGATCGCCAGCCTGCGCGCCTCGACCGCCGGGGTCACGCTGATTTCGCCGCCGCCGCACCATGACATCTATTCCATCGAGGATCTGGCGCAGCTGATCTATGACCTCAAGCAGATCAATCCCCAGGCCAAGGTCTCGGTCAAGCTGGTGGCCCAGGCCGGCATCGGCACGGTGGCCGCCGGGGTGGCCAAGGCCATGGCCGACGTGGTGCTGATCTCGGGCCATTCCGGCGGCACCGGGGCGAGCCCCCAGACCAGCATCAAATATGCCGGCGCGCCGTGGGAACTCGGCCTCTCGGAGGTCAATCAGGTGCTCACCCTCAACCGCCTGCGCCACCGCATTAAATTGCGCGCCGACGGCGGCATCCGCACCGGCCGCGACATTGTCATCGCCGCCATGCTCGGGGCCGAGGAGTTCGGCATCGCCACCACCTCCCTGGTCGCCATGGGCTGCATCCTGGTACGCCAATGCCATTCCAACACCTGCCCGGTGGGCATCTGCACCCAGGACCCCAAGCTCCGCGAGAAGTTCGCCGGCTCGCCGGAGAAGGTCATCAACCTGTTCAGCTTCCTGGCCGAGGAGGTCCGCGAGATTTTAGCGTCCCTCGGTGTCCGCTCGCTCAACGAGATCGTCGGGCGCAGCGACCTTCTGGTCCAGGTCAGCCGCGGCAGCGCCTATCTCGACGACCTCGACCTCAACCCGCTGCTGGTCCAGGCCGACCCCGGCGAACACGCCCGCTACTGCACCCTGGAAGGCCGTAACGAGGTGCCCGAAACCCTCGATGCTCAGATCATCGAGGACGTGCGCGATGCTTTGATCGCCG
>JAYZAP010000069.1:0-3964 GCA_036339655.1 Pseudomonadota bacterium
CAATACCTACTTCGAGCCCGACAACGCCCGTGCCGCGGAACGAGTTTTGCGCGCCGGCGGCTACCGGGTGCGCGACCCGGGCGATGGCGGCCGCCCCCTGTGCTGCGGCCGCACGTTCCTCGCCGCCGGTCTGGTCGACGAGGCCAAGGCCGAGGCGCGACGCACCCTCAAGGCCCTGGCCCCCTTCGTCGGGCGCGGCATTCCGGTGGTCGGCCTCGAGCCTTCCTGTCTCGGCACTCTCAAGGACGAGTTCACCGCCATGCTCCCCGGCGAGGCCGACGAATTGGCCGGAAACGCCATGATGTTCGAGGAATTCCTCGCCAGCGAAGCCGAAGCGGGTCGGCTAAACCTGCCGTTCAAACCTCTGACGCAAAACCAGGCGCTGGTCCACGGCCATTGCCACCAAAAGGCCTTCGACTCATTTTCGTCTGTGGGCCAGGTGCTGGCCATGATTCCCGGCCTCGAGGTGGACACCATCGAGTCGAGCTGTTGCGGCATGGCCGGCGCCTTCGGCTACGAGGCCGAGCACTACGACATATCCATGACCATGGCCGAGCGCGACCTGCTACCGGCGGTCCGCGACGCCGCGCCCGACACCCTGCTTATCGCCGACGGCACCAGCTGCCGCTGCCAGGTCCGCGACGGGGCCGGGCGAGAGGCATTGCATGCCGTTCGTATCCTCGAAAAGGCGCTGTCTGATTGAGATTTCTGCTGCACCAGTCGGTGGTTCTGCTACAACCCAATTAATTTATTTCGGAGCGAGTGTTTCTGAGGGAGAGCACCATGAGGACGCATGTCCGGGCGGTGGTTATCGGTGGCGGGGCCATGGGCGTCGGCGCGCTCTATCACTTGGCGAAGGAAGGCTGTACCGACAGCGTGTTGGTCGAGAAGGGCGAGCTGACATCGGGCTCGACCTGGCATGCGGCCGGGCTGGTGCCCAACTTCATCGGCAGTCTCAACATGGCCAAGGTGCACAACCACGGCATCGAAATGTACCGCAATCTCGAGGCCGAGACCGGCCAGCATACCGGCTGGCACGGCTGCGGCGCAATCCGCCTGGCACTCACCGACGACGAGGTCGACTGGTTCAAGTATGTCGCCGGCGTGCTCAAGCTGGCCGGCTCCGAGTGCCACCTCATCGGCCCCAACGAAATCAAGCAGCTTCATCCGCTGCTCGAGCTGGACGGCGTCAAGCTCGGCGCCTATACCCCCGGCGACGGCCACACCGACCCGGCCAGTTCAACCCAGGCCATGGCCGCCGGCGCGCGCAAAATGGGCGCCGAGATTTACCGCTTCAACCGGGTTACCGACACCAAGCAACTGCCCAGTGGAGAATGGGAGGTGGTGACCGAGAACGGCACCATTACCTGCGAGCACATCGTCAACGCCACCGGCTGCTACGGGCCGCAAACCGCCGCCTGGGTCGGCCTCAAGGTGCCCTACGTCAGCATGGTTCATCAATATCTGGTGACCGAACCCATCGATGAAGTGGCGTCGCTTTCGGAAGAGTTCCCGGTGGTTCGCGACCCCCGTGCCTCGTGCTATTACCGCCAGGAAAAACAGGGGTTGGTCATCGGCCCCTATGAGACCGATGGCGCCCGTGCCTGGGGTCTGGACGGTGTCGACTGGGATTGGGACATGGCCCTGCTGCCGCCCGAAATCGAACGCCTGGAGCCCCATCTGGAAAAGGTCATGGACCGCATCCCGGTGTTCGCCAAGGCGGGCATTTCTCGGGTCGTCAGCGGGCCCATCACCCACACCCCCGACGGCAATTTCCTGGTTGGCCCGGCGCCGGGCCTGAAGAACTATTGGATGTGCAACGGCGCTTCCATCGGCGTCTGCCAGGGGCCGGGCGCCGGCAAGGTGCTGGCCGAATGGATGGTCCACGGCCAGTCGGAGTGGAACGTCCGTGAAATGGACCCCCGGCGCTACGGCGACTGGGCGACCGGCGATTACACTCTGGAGAAATCCATCGAAGAGTACCAGTTGATGTACGCCATTCACCTGCCGGGCGAGTTCCGCGACGCCGGGCGGCCGGTCAAGACCACGCCGATCTATCAAAAACTCAAGGACCAGGGCGCCATATACGCCGAATCCTTCGGCTGGGAGAGGCCCAAGTACTTCGCCAAGCAGGGCGAGGCCGAGGTCTACAGCTTCCGCCGCACCAACACCTTCGGCCCGGTGGCCGAGGAGTGCCGGGCGGTGCGCGAGCGGGTTGGGGTGCTCGACCTGTCGAGTTTCGCCAAGTTCGACGTCAGCGGACCCGACGCCGAGGCCATGCTCAACCGGCTCTGCGCCAATCGTATGCCGACCCGCCCAGGCGGCATGGCGTTGGCCCATATGCTGACTAGGGACGCCATGATTGAAAGCGAGGTCACCGTCACCCGGCTCGCCGATGACCGCTTCTACGTGCTGTCGGCGGCGGTCGGCGAACTCCACGACCTCGACATGCTGGTCCAGGGCAAGCTCTATACCGAGGACGCGACCATCGAGAATATCTCGGACGATTACGGCATGTTGGTACTCACCGGCCCTCGTGCCCGCGAGGTTCTGGCCAAGGTCACCGACGCTGGCCTCGACAACGACGCCTTCCCCTGGCTCACCGGCCGTGAAATCGACGTGGCCGGGGTACCGACTCGGGCGCTGCGGGTCTCCTACGCCGGCGAGTTGGGGTGGGAACTACATCACCCCATGGCCCAAATGGAGGGCCTGTACGACTCGCTGATGGCGGCCGGCGAGGAATTCGGCATCGCCAACTTCGGTGTCTATGCCCTGAACTCGCTACGCATGGAAAAAGGCTATCGCGGCTGGGGTTCGGAACTGACCAACGAGCTGACCATGGTCGAGGCCGACATGGAGCGCTTCGTCAAAATGGAAAAGGACGACTTCATTGGGCGCGACGCCCTAGTCATCCGCAATGAGGAGGGCGTCGACACCACGCTGGTCTACCTGACGGTCGACGCCGACGACGCCGACTGCATGGGCAACGAGCCGATCATGGCCGACGGCCGGGTGATTGGCGTGACCACCTCGGGCGCCTACGGTCATACGGTCGGCCAGAGTATCGCCTTCGCCTACGTGGAACCCGCCTTCGCCGAGCCGGGCACCACCCTGGAAGTGCGTATTCTCGACCAGCCCCGGGCGGTCACCGTGGTCGCCGAGCCGCTCTACGACGCAAAAAACGAGCGGCTTCGGGAATAGTCGTCTAGCGATGGTGGGATCGCCGCTTGATGGCGGTGTCGGGTCTAAAAATGACGTCAGGGACAGTCAAAAGACGATTCGCTCTCGGGAGTAAGAGCAGATAGGCTCAACAGAGAGATCAAGAAGGCGAGGCGGGAGGTGCTGAAATAGTCCGTCGCCTGTCAGCTGTCGCGCTCAAGCAGCTCGAACACCGGCGCAAAGTCCTCGATCATTTTTGTGGTCATCTGGTCCATGTTGAGTTGGACATGGGTGATGCCTTCGCGCTGGTAGGTATGCAACGCCTCGGCGACCTCTTCGGGCTCGCCGAATAAGGGCTTGAGGATCAGGCCCTCGTGGTCGGTCGGCATATTGTCCCACCACGGGTAGGCATCGGGCGCGGCCGTCAAAATCGTCACGGTACGCTCCAGGGTGGCCGGATCACGACCCATATCGCGGCACGCGCCGTCAACTACAGGTCTCAGGCGGGCGGCGCCTTCGGGGCTGTTCACCGTATCATCCCAATAGGCGTTCCACATATCAGCGTACTGGGCGGTCAGCTTGAGCATCTTGGGGCCGAGGGTGCCGATCATGATGGGCGGCCCTTCTGGCCGGGGGCCGCCACGTGGTTTCAACACGCAGTCCCGGGCTTCGTGATAGTTACCGACAAAATCGACCTCGCCGTAGCGCAACCGGCCGTGGATGATCTCGATGGCCTCCTTGAAGCGGCTGTAACGATGGTCGTAGGGATAGCCGAACGCGCGGTATTCAAGCTGGTGATAGCCGG
>JAYZAP010000070.1:0-5462 GCA_036339655.1 Pseudomonadota bacterium
GGCGATGAGGGCGCGCCGCATCTGGTAGGCAACAACCTCAGGACCCACCTCAAGGACATGGAAAAGCGCATGCGCCAGGCCGCTGCCGACCTGGAGTTCGAGGAGGCCGCCCGCCTGCGCGATGAAATCCGCCGCCTCGAGGCCACCGAGCTCGGCGTCGTCCCACGCTACGGCCGCGGCGTCAAACCCAGCGACGTGCGCGGCCCGGGCCAGGCGTACTCCCGCGAGGGCAAATCATCGCTGCGCAAGAAGCGGTCACGCAAGCGGCTGTGAGGAGATGGCGGTAAGCGGCTTCAACCAGGTCACCCTCGCGGTCTCCAACCTCGATAGGTCGTTCGACTTCTACGCCGGGGTTCTCGGCTTTTCGCCGGTAGTTCGCTGGTCCACCGGCGCCTACCTGACCGCCGGGAACCTGTGGCTGGCCCTAGTCGCCGGCGACGGCCCTGGAATGCGGGCGAAGAACAACTACAGCCACATCGCCTTCAGTTGCGCCGAAGGGGAATTTGACAAGCTAGTCGAAAACCTGCAATCCGCCGGCCACGGCGCCTGGCAGGAGAACCGATCCGAGGGCGACTCCTGCTACTTCCGCGACCCGGACGGCCACAAGTTTGAAATCCACCGGGGCGAACTGGCGTCACGTCTTGCCGACATGAAGCGGGAACCCTCGGCTGAGTTCGAGTATTTTTGAGACTGAGCCGCGACGCGGTGATTGGCGGGTGTGGAAATGGTAAAAGACTTTTCAGGGTCGGCTTTTGCGGCGGGGATCTTGGCTGCCTTTGTTGGTTTCGCCGGGTCGTTCGCCATTGTGGTTCAGGGGTTGTACGGGGTCGGAGCCAGTGGCGCCGAGGCGGCCTCGGGGCTCATGATATTGTCGGTGTCCATGGGGCTGTGCGCCGTCTTTCTGGCCCTCAGGACGCGCATGCCCATCAGCGTGGCGTGGTCGACGCCGGGGGCCGCGTTCCTGGCGACCCTGGCCCCCACGGAGGGCGGGTTTTCGGTCGCGGTCGGCGCGTTCATTGTGACCGCGATGCTTATCATTCTTGCCGGGTTGTGGAAGCCGCTGGGCCGGGCGGTGTCGGCCATTCCCAAGCCCTTGGCCAGCGCCATGCTGGCCGGGGTTCTATTGCCGCTCTGCTTGACACCATTCGAGGCCATCGCAGCGTACCCATACGTAGGGTTGCCGATTGTCGTGGTCTGGGCGGTTGTGGCGCGGATCAACCGGCTGTTCGCCGTGCCCGCGGCGGTATTGGTCACCGCCGTGCTGATCGTCGCGGTATTCGATGTCAGCGCCGCCGAGTTCGATTCTCTATGGTCGAGCCCGGTGGTGGTCAGGCCGAGCTTCACTGTTGCCGGGGTCATGACCATCGCGCTGCCCTTGTTTATCATCACCATGGCGGGGCAGAACATCACCGGCATCGCCGTGTTGGGCAGTTTTGGCTACAAGTTGGATGCCGGGGCCATGTTCGGCTGGACCGGAATGTTCAGCCTGGCGTCGGCGCCGTTCGGCGGCCATGCGGTCAACCTGGCGGCCATCACCACGGCGATCTGCGCCGGGGAGGAGGCCCATCCCGACCCGGACAAGCGCTACTGGGCGGCGATTGTCGGCGGGGTGACCTACATCATCTTCGGCCTCACGGCGGGGGCGGCGATTGCCTTTATCAGCCTGTCGCCACCGATCCTCATCGCCTCTGTCGCGGGCCTCGCCCTGATCGGCGCCTTGAGCAGCTCCCTGGTGTCATCCCTGGGATCGGAGCGCGACCGGGAAGCGGCCCTGATCACGTTTCTGGTGACCGCCTCGGGCCTCAGTTTCTTCGGCATCAGCGGCGTCTTTTGGGGCCTCCTGGCCGGCGGTGCAATCTACTATTGGGACCGCCGGTGAGGTCGACGTCCCCATGATTTTTATAACCGAGTGTCTCGTCATCCGGAATTACCGCCCCGAGAACCGCTCGCCGGAGCGCACCAACGTCTACGAGATGATGTCGAAGCCGGTGGCGCCGTCGACTGCGAAATGGACATCAAATACGCCATCAAGCTGCTCAGCCGGTTCGGCCTGTCTCGCGCCCTGGTCACCGAGGGCGGCGGGCCGGTCGGCCTGGTAACGTTGCGCGCAATGGTGTTCCGCCATATCCCCCACGCCAACGGTGGCGCCTAACAAAGGAAGACTATGAAAATGGACGAAGAAATTTTCAACATGTCGCTGCGCAAGTTCCTCAAGAAGGTCGGGATTACCGCCCAGCGCGAAATCGAGAACACCATCCGCGGCGCCCAGGCCGCCGGCAGCATGACCGGCGGCGGCAAGGTGGCGGCCAAGGCGGTCATCACCCTGGAGGGGTTCGACGACCAAATCGTCATCACCAGCGACATCGAAATCGTCTGACAAGCGCGGTTGCGAGGGCCTCGGGGCGGGCGTATGGTGCGCGCGAAATTCACACCTGTACGCTGTTAATCGGAGGCCGCCATGAGCATCCTCGCCGCTCGCCTTGACCGCATCAAACCGTCGCCTACCATCGCCGTCACCAACAAGGCGCGCGAGCTCAAGGAAGCCGGCCGCGACGTCATCGGCCTGGGCGCCGGCGAGCCCGACTTCGACACCCCGGACAATATCAAGGAAGCCGCCTACGCGGCCATCGCTGGTGGCGACACCAAATACACCGCGGTCGACGGCACGCCGGCGGTAAAGCAGGCCATCGCCGACAAGTTCAAGCGCGAGAACGGCCTCGACTACGGCCTCGACCAGATCACCGTCGGATCGGGTGGCAAGCACGTCATCTTCAACGCCTTCATGGCGACCCTCGACCCCGGCGACGAGGTCATCATTCCGGCGCCCTATTGGGTGTCCTACCCGGACATGGTGCTGCTCGCCGAAGGCACGCCGGTTATCGTCGAGGCGCCCCAGTCGAACGGCTTCCGCATGCGCCCCGAGGACCTGGAGGCGGCGATTACGGCGAACACCAAATGGCTGATGTTTAACTCGCCGAGCAACCCGACCGGGGCGGCATACAGCCTGGAACAGCTCCAGGCCCTGGGCGAGGTGCTGAAGCGCCACGAGCACGTCTGGATTTTGTCCGACGATATCTATGAGCACCTGGTCTATGACGGCTTCGAGTTCCATGCCATGGCCGCGGCGGTGCCCGAACTTTATGACCGCACCCTGACCATGAACGGGGTCTCCAAGGCCTACGCTATGACCGGCTGGCGCATCGGCTATGCCGGCGGTCCGGCGCCGCTGATCAAGGCCATGGCCAAGATCCAATCACAAAGCACGTCGAACCCGTCGTCGGTGAGCCAGGCCGCCACCGTGGCGGCGCTCAACGGACCGCAGAACTATATCGCCACCAGCAACGAGGTGTTCCGCGAGCGCCGCGACCTGGTGGTCGGCATGCTCAACCAGGCCACGGCCCTCGACTGCCCAACGCCCAATGGCGCGTTCTACGTCTATCCCAGCTGCGCCGGGCTGATCGGCAAGACCACCCCCGACGGCGCCACCATCGCCACCAGCGAGGACTTCGCCGGCTATCTATTGGAATCGGAAGGGGTGGCCGTGGTCCATGGCACCGCTTTCGGCCTCGACCCCCACTTCCGGATTTCCTACGCGACCGCTACCGAGCTGCTTGAGGATGCCTGCGCCCGCATTCAGCGCGCCTGCGCCGCCCTCAGATGATGGAAATCGACCGCGACGCTGCACAAGGCGCGCAACCTCGACACCCTGCTCGTTGAGTTCATTCACGGTGACATCCATCACGTGCCGGCGAGTTACGACAATTGTTTCGATATCGCCTTCGCCACCATCGGCGCGCTGTGCTGGTTTCCCAAGGTCCACGACTACATGGCCGTGGCGGCGCGGCTGTTGCGGCCCGCCGGCTGTGTATTCATCTACGAGTACCATCCGATCGAAGCCATGTTCGATCCGTTCGACGACGTCGATCCGCCACTGTGGCGCCATTCCTATTTCAAGCAAGACCCGTGGGTCGACACCGACGGCCTCGACTACTTCGACGGCGAGTCTTACGAGTCGAAGCCGCTCTATACCTTCCCCCATACCCTGTCGGAAATCTTCATGACCTGTATCGACAACGGCCTCGCCATCGAGCGCTTCGACGAGTATCCCCACGACCTGTCGCCGAGCTACGCCCATCTCGAGCGGCTCGACGCCAAGTTGCCCCTGAGCTTCATCCTGGTGGCCCGCAAGGTTTGAGCGAACTCGCGGCAACGTGATTTGCTATTGTTCACCGAAGGCTACATTTGACGGGGGAGCCGGCCTCAGGGCCGGACAGGTCCAATCAAAACCGCTGGGGGGCGGAACATGTTGACACGAACCAAACGCGCCTGGGAACTTCCCGACTCCATGGCGACGCCGGAGGACCTGTTCCTCAATCGTCGCCAACTAGGCCAGAGCTTGGCTGCCGGGACCATTCTAGCCGCACCGCTCGCCGCCGCCCTGACCCGCGCCGCCGGTGCCGCCGAAGGCGATGATCCGACCGCCGACCTCTATCCGGTGGCGCGCAACGAGACCTACAAACTGGACCGGCCGCTGACCCCCGAGGGCACCACCGCGTCCCACAACAATTTTTATGAATTCGGGTCGCACAAGCAAATCGCCAGCGCCGCCCAGGATCTGGTCATCCGGCCCTGGACAATAACCATCGACGGCATGGTCGAGGTGCCCATGACCCTGGACATCGATAATCTGATTCGCCGCATGAACCTGGAAGAGCGGCTCTATCGCCACCGCTGCGTCGAGGCTTGGTCCATGACCATTCCGTGGTCGGGTTTTCCGCTCAAGGACCTGGTCGACCTGGCGCGGCCGCTCGGCGATGCCAAATACATCGTTTTCCAGACCTTCCACGAAGAAGCCATGGCCCCCGGCCAGCGCCAGTTCTGGTACCCCTGGCCCTATACGGAAGGCCTGACCCTGGCCGAGGCGACCAATGAGCTGGCCTTCATGGTGACCGGCGCCTATGGCAAGCCCATGCGCAAGCAGTTCGGCTCGCCGTTGCGCCTGGCGGTGCCGTGGAAATACGGCTTCAAACACATCAAGTCGATTGTCCGCGTCAGCTTCAGCAAAACGCGTCCGGTCAGTTTCTGGGAGGAATTGGTGGCCAGCGAGTACGGCTTCTGGGCCAACGTCAATCCCCAGGTCAACCACCCGCGATGGAGCCAGGCCACGGAACGTTCCCTGACCACCGGAGACCGGGTGCTGACCCTGCTCTACAACGGCTACGAAGAGCAGGTCGCCGCCCTCTACGTCGGGCTTGAAGGCGAGAAGCTCTATATGTAGAGCGTCGTCTGAACGGCAATTCAATCAGACATAAAAATTTGGCCGGATCCGAAGATCCGGCCAAGTTAATTCAGGGAGGCTTCACGTCTGGGAGACGTGGGGTCCGGGGACCCTTTATCCCGGGTGTTGCGACCGGGACGTATCCACCAAATAGGGGCTATTCGGCGGGTGTTGGTGCGACTGC
>JAYZAP010000071.1:0-4899 GCA_036339655.1 Pseudomonadota bacterium
AGGTTGACACGCCGGTTCAGCCCTGGGTCAGCGCCGCCGCCGAGGCGGTGCGCGGGCGCCATGGCGAGGCGGTGCAGGCGATGGTGTTTTATGGCTCCTGCCTGCGAGACAGAAGCGTCGGCGGACTCCCGGCGGACAGTCTGCTCGACTTCTATGTGCTGGTCGGCGACTACGGCCAGACCCACCAAAGCCGGCTCGCCGTCTACGCCAACCGGCTGTTGCCGCCCAACGTGTTCTATCTCGAGGTGCCGTGGGAGACCGGCCAGTTGCGGGTCAAATACGCGGTGATGAGCCTCGACCAGTTCGCCGCGGGCGCCACCGTCGGCACCCTACAGCCGATGGTCTGGGCCCGCTTCGCCCAGCCTGCGCGGCTGGTCTACGGCGCCGACAGCCAGGCCCGGCAAGTGGTGACGGCGGCGCTGGCTGATGCGGTGACGACCCTGGTGGCGGTGACCGCGTCACGGATACCCGGCGAGGCGCGGCCCGAGGTGCTGGGGCCCCGCGCCTTCGCCGAGACCTACCGGGCCGAGCTGCGCCCCGAGCCGGCCGGCCGGGCGCGGGACCTGTATGAGGCCGACCGCCAGCGCTACGACCGCTTGACGCCCCTGGCCCTGGCTTTGGCCAAAAGTGGTGGGGCGCCGTGGGTGCTGCGCCGGGTGGTGGGCAAGGCGCTCAATGGCGCCCGCCTGGTCAAGGCGGCCTTCACCTTCGAGGGCGCCGTGGACTATGTACTGTGGAAGGTCGAGCGCCACTCGGGGATTCGGGCCACGGCGACACCGTGGCAGCGCCGTCATCCGCTGCTGGCGTCCCCGGCGCTAGCCTGGCGACTCTATCGTCTCGGCGCTTTTCGTTAGGAACATTCAAGTTTGATCGTGTAACCACGATCAAATTACGTTCATTCGCCACGCAGGCTTTCGCCCGCTTAGCGACGTATTGCGGCATACGCCGCGATCCAGAGTCTTTCCGGTTCGAATGATTCCATTCAAACCGGAAAGACTCTAGCGCCCACAAACGAACGGCGGCCCCGGAGGGCCGCCGTCAGTTTTCGCATATGCGCGTCGGCTTAGCGGAGGTGGCGCGCGGCGTCCTTGAGGTTGCCGCGAACCAGGCCGATGTCGGCGAGCATGCGGTCGTCGAGCCGGGACAGGGCGTCAACGGTGCTGCTGCGGCGGTGCCAACGGCGGATCGATTCAATAACGTTGATCATGGTTTTTTCTCCTAGGTTTCGTCGTCTGGATGGAACGGCGATCGTTTTCATGTTGCGTTGCAGCAAATGTAGATATTCCAGAGCCTTGAACAACCGCCAAGGCTGCAAACCAGTCATGCAACATGAGCATATCTCTGATAATATTTTGGTAACCAACAGCGGCCCCGGCGGCGATAATGGAGCCCTACCGAGGAGTATCGATTGAGGACCATGATAGGCATGATCGACCGGCGCCTGTCGGTGGCGCCGATGATGGAGCGCACCGACCGCCACTGCCGCTATTTCCTGCGACTGATCTCGCCCCGGGCCCTGCTGTACTCCGAGATGATTACCGCACCGGCGGTCATCCACGGCGTCCGCGACCGGCTGCTCGGGTTCGACCCGGCCGAGCACCCCGTGGCCCTGCAGCTTGGCGGCGGCGACCCCCGTGAGCTGGCGGTCTGCGCCGAAATCGCCGAGGACTGGGGCTACGACGAAATCAACCTCAACGTCGGCTGCCCGTCGAGCCGGGTGAAATCCGGGCGCTTCGGCGCCTGCCTCATGGCCAAGCCCGATGTGGTCGGGCGCTGCGTCGCGGCCATGGCGACGGCGACCCGCCTGCCGGTCACCGTCAAGTGCCGCACCGGTATCGACAGCCGCAACGGCTACGACAATCTCCGGCACTTCGTCGCCACGGTCGCCGGGGCCGGGTGCGGCACGGTCATCGTCCACGCCCGCGACGCCTATCTCGACGGTCTCGACCCCAAGCAGAACCGCGAAATTCCGCCTCTGCGATATGACCTGGTCTATCGCCTCAAGGACGACTTTCCCGACCTCGAAATCATCCTCAACGGCGGCATTGCGAGCCTCGATACGGTGGACGATGCCATGGTCCACCTCGACGGCGTGATGATCGGCCGCGAGGCCTATGGCAACCCCTGGTTCCTGGCCGAGATCGAACAGCAATTGTATGGCGATGCCGGCATGGCGACCAGCCGCCGCGCGGTGATCGACGGCTTTGTCGACTATGCCCGGCGACACCATGACGATGGCGTGCCGCTGCACCGCATGACCCGCCACATCTTCGGCCTCTATCAGCGTCGCCCGGGCGCCCGCGCCTGGCGCCGTCACCTGGGCCAGAACGCCCACCGACCCGACATCGACGCCGGCCTAATCGCCGACGCTGCAGCGCTCGTCGATCAGTCGAGGTAGCCGTTTTCCTTAAACCAGGCGATGGCGTCGGCCAGGGCCTCGACCGGCGGACGGAAGCGGTAGCCGAGCGCCGCTTCGGCCTTGGCCGAGGTGAAGAACATTTTCTTCTTGGCCATGCGCAGGCCGTCGACTGTGGCGAAGGGCTCGGCCCCACTGATCCGCGCCCAGGTCTCGGCGGCCAGGGCCAGGGGCATGATCAGGTCGTGGGGCAGGCGCAGGCGCGGCGGCCGGCCGCCGGTCAGGTGCGCGACCTTGCCGAGGATGGCTTCCAGGGTCATGTCGGCGCCGCCCAGTATATAGCGCTCGCCGACCACGCCGTGGTCATAGGCCAGCACATGGCCGTCGGCGACATCGTCCACATGAACCAGGTTGAGGCCGGTGTCGACGAAGGCGGGCATACGCCCGGCCGCCGCCTCGACGATAATCCGCCCGGTGGGGGTCGGCTTGACGTCGCGCGGACCGACCGGCGTCGACGGGTTGACGATAATCACCGGGGCGCCGTGATCCCGGACCAGATCCTGGACCGCCGCTTCGGCGAGAAACTTGGAGCGCTTATAGTGGCCGATCATATGTTCGAGCGAGACTGGTGTGTCCTCATGGGCCGGCGCGCCGTCGCAGTTCAGCCCCAGGGTGGCGACGCTCGAGGTATAGACCACCCTCTCGACACCGGCCGCCATGGCGGCCTCGATCAGGGCGCGGCTGCCGTCGACGTTGATAGCGTAGATGCTGTCCGGGTCGGGCACCCACAGGCGGTAGTCGGCGGCGACGTGAAACAGCGCATCACAGCCGGCCAGCGCCGCGGCCAGGGAGGCCGGATCGCGCAGGTCGCCGGTCACTACCTCGACCGCGAGATCGTCCAGGTTGCGCCGGTCGCTGGTGGCGCGGGCCAAGGCCCGCACCGCATGGCCGGCGGCCATGAGCTTTCGCGCCACCGCCGAGCCGACGAAGCCGGTTGCTCCCGTCACCAGTGCCTTCATGCCAACGCTCGCGCCTCGATATATTTCGTCCGCTCGAAGCCTTATAGCAAGGAACGGTGATATGCACTCGCCGGTCATGAACGAGCAAAATCAGCCGAAGCCGGCCAATCCGCGGGTAATCAAGGCGCGGCAACTGATCGAGACCGGCCCTCGCCTTGCTCCCCGAGGTGATTCGCTCGTGCAACGCCGCCGGTCTGCCACTGCGCTTCTTTGTCCAGGTGACGACGCGGGAGATGGCCGCCAGATTGGGCAAAGGGTTCGACGACCTACGGGCCACGGACAATGTCGAGCTTCAGTTCGGCGACATGAGCGCCGACGACTATATGGCGCGGCTACGAATGTCGGACACGGTGCTGATACCCTATTCACCGCAACACTACGCCGTGAAGGCCTCGGGCGTATTCGCCGAGGCAGTCGCCATGAGCAAGGCCACCGTGGTGTCGCCCGGTGGCTGGATGGCAGGTGAACTGCATGCCGGTCGCGGCGCCGGGACGGTTTTCAAGAGCTTTGACGCCGGCGCCATGGTCGCCGCCATCGGCGAGGCGGTGGAACGATTCTCAACACTCGATGCCGACGCCCAAGACCGCGCCTCAGCATGGCGCGAATTGCACAGCACGGCCAGGTACCTCGACCGCCTGCTTGCCGAACTGCCCGCCTGAACCTTCCAGCTAGCGCTCGAAATCGACGGTGAATTTTCGAATTTGACCGAGGTTTGATGGCGGGTCCTTCAGGGGAATGTGGCCCTGGCTGACGACGGTATAGGTCGCGGTTCTCAGGCCGTCCTTGTGGTGGCCGGCGGACTCCTCGAAAAGCTTGGCCTTCTCGCGTAGGACGTCCTGATTGGCCAGAAATTCCGGCGTCGACTCGCCGGCCTTGTCGAAGCCGAGGCTGACGTGCTGCAAGGCCCTGAAGGTGCCGTCGCGGTGGTCCAGCGCGAAGCCCTCGGCGAGACAGCGCTTGCACAAATCGGCGTCCTCGGCGCCCCAGCCCCAATAGTCGTTGGAATAGCCGTTGACTGCCTCGAAATCCTCGCGGCGAAACATCACCACGCCGCCGAAGCGGGTCTCGCGGCTGACATACATGAGCATGTTGCTTCCCGGCGCCACGGGACGGTGCTGGGCGCCGTGCCATAGCACCCGTGTCGGCCTGTCCGGGTAGCTGTAATCGGCCCATAGGGGGAGAAAATCAACGTCGTGGAATCAGTGGTAGTCGGCCTCCTGGGTCAGCAGGAACCCAATGTTCTTGAGCAGACCGGCGTTGAACGGAAGCGTGTTGCCCTGTTCCACCAGAGTGATGTCGAAGGCGATATGCCTGTCGACCTTGTCACGCTGAAAGTACTGCAGCATGTGGGGCAGGAACTTGTTCAGATGATTCGGACGGTCGCGGTAGGGCACCACGATGGACAGTCGCTTGGCGGTTTCGAAGGGCATGGCCTGTTATACGCCATGGACGAAACGCCGTCAGCGTTGCCGGGCTACCCCTGCGTCTCCGCGGCCCCCAGTCTTGGGCGGCCCAGGGCGGTGG
>JAYZAP010000072.1:0-6295 GCA_036339655.1 Pseudomonadota bacterium
CGCGGCTCTGGTCGCTGCCGGCGTCGACCTGGTGGCCAATCACGACCTCGGTGGATTCGACGGTGAAGGGGTCGATTTGACGGCGGTCTATGGCGGCGCAGCCAGCCGGCTGCCGGCCGCCTCTTTGGTCCTGGTCACATCGCGTTCGCCTAACGATGAACTCTATTACGCTCTCAAGTCCGACCAGGCGGCCCTGGCCGACGCCGGTATCAAATCGGTCACCCGGGTCGGCGACTGCCTGGCCCCGGGCTCCATCGCCGCCGCCGTACATTCAGGCCACGGATTTGCCCAAGGCCTCGACGGACCGGCGCCGGCGGAAGTCTCCTACAAGCGCGAGCGGGCGACGGTATAGCCATCGCGGCGGGCCATGGGCTAGGCTGAGTCAAAGCAATCAGGGAATGCACCATGAGCCAGTCACCGATCATCCGATTCAACAGCAATGGTCCGGACGCCACCGGGCTTCAGTTCCTCGGCAATCTTGAAAGCGAGAACGTTCTCGCCGGCGACCCGGTCGAGACCGGCCATGTCTATTTCTCGGACCCCGGCGGCGAGATGTCGGCCGGGGTGTGGGAATGCACGCCGTGCACCTCCGAGGTGGTGAGCCAGCCGTTGCACGAGTTCTGCCTGATTCTCAGCGGCACCGCCGTTATCACCGACGGCGACGGCAATGAGCAGACCTTCAAGGTGGGTGACAGTTTCCTGATTCCCATGGGCACCCATTGCACCTGGCATATGCCCGAGACCCTGCGGAAATACTTCGTGCTGTTCGGCAACAGCGCCAGTCAGGCCGAGGCCGAGACAGAGGCGGCGGAATAGCCGGGAGAATTTGCCATGACCACAATCGATGCCAGCCGCAAGGACCTGGTCGCGGAATTCCGCAAGACGCCGGTGGGCCACCAGAGCGTTGAGCTGCAAAAGCTGATGAACGTCATGCGCGGCGAGGGCTTCCCCGGCAAGCACGTGCTGATTTGCACCAAGCCCTACGAGGAATGGCGCCTGGGGCGGCTCTCCGGGGTTCGCGGCAAGGCTATCGAGGTCGTCGAGGGCGTGGTCTACACCTCCATTGAAGAGGCCGAGTGGGAGGTATTTAAAATTCGTTGGATGGCGCTGACTGGCGAGGAACTCGACTGATTCGGTCGGCGGTGCGGGAGGACAGTACATGAAGAAGCGGATTGTCGGTTACACCGACAAAATCAGCGTGGCGCCCGGCGAGATCATCGACTTCAAGGTCACCACCGACGATATCCCGCGCTATCACGCCGACATCGTGCGGCTGATTTCCTGCGACCACGACCCCACCGGATCGGGCACCAAGGAAGAGGTCATCGAAACCGCCGTGAGCGGCGATTACGACGGCCGCTGGCAGGAGACCTATGCCGGCTCTTACGCGGTCATCGACGACGCGGCGCCGTTCGACGCCCTGGAAAGCTTTACCCTTCAGGCCATGGTCTGGCCGACCACGCCGGACCTGGGACGCCAGGTGCTTCTCGGCAAGTGGTCCGAGGCGGACGAGACCGGCTATGCCCTGGTAATTGATGACGACGGCGCCCTGGCGCTGATGATTGGCGACGGTCCCGGCGCGGCGCGGGTGGTCAGCACCGGCCTCGCCCTGTCGGAGCGCATTTGGTGTTTCGTCGGGGCGAGTTTCGATGCCTCGAGCGGCACAGTCCATCTCTATCAGGAAGCAATGATCGAATACCCCTTGCGGGAAAGCACGATTGAGCTAGAGGCCACCGTGGCGGCGGGTGCGCCGGGCCGCAACGACGCGCCGTTCATGATTGCCGCCGCCCATGGCGGCACGGCGCGCGGCGAAGATTTTGGCGCCCGCCACTACAACGGCAAAATCGACAGCCCGCGGGTCGCCAACCGGGCGCTCGGTCTGGAAGAAATGAGCGGGCTGATGCACCGCCCGATTCCCAGCGAGGCCCAATCAGACATGGTGGCGGCGTGGGATTTCGCCCGCGGCATCCGCTCGACCCGAATCGAGGATGCCTCGGCCAACAAACTCCATGGCCGACTGGTCAATCTGCCGACCCGGGCGATGATGGGCTACAACTGGACCGGTTCCGAAATGAACTGGCGCCATGCGCCGGAGCAATACGGCGCCATCCACTTCCACCACGACGACATTTACGACGCTGGCTGGGAGACCGATTTCTCCCTGACCGTACCCGACGGCCTGGCCAGCGGGGTCTACTGTGCCCGGCTCGATAGCGGTGACGAGGTCGACCGTATTCCCTTCGTGGTGCGGCCGCCGCGCGGCTCGGCAACCAATGACGTGGCCTTCCTGATACCCACCGCCAGCTACATGGCCTACGCCAACGAGCACCACGGCGTCGACAGCGCCGGCAGCGAGGTGATGATGGGTCACCTGACGGGGCTCAAACCCGAGGACCTGATGCTCAACGAGCACCGCGAATGGGGCTATTCGCTCTATGAGCATCACGCCGACGGCAGCGGGGTTTGTTATTCGTCGCGGCTCCGGCCGGTGCTCAACTGGCGGCCGGGCTACACCAATCCGTGGATCGGCACCGCCGGCACCGCCGCCTGGCAATGGCCCGCCGATAATCACATCACCGCCTGGCTCGACGCCATGGGCCACGGCTGCGACTTCATCACCGACGAGGACCTCCACGCCGAAGGCCTGGGCCTGCTCGAGCGCTATCGCTGCGTGCTGACCGGCTCCCATCCCGAGTATTACTCGACCCGCATGTGGGACGCGGTGGACGGCTATCTCGGCCAGGGCGGACGCTTCATGTATCTCGGCGGCAAGGGGTTCTACTGGCGCATCGCCTACCACGACGAACTCGACGGCGTGCTTGAGCTGCGCCGTGCCGAGGACGGCATCCGCGACTGGGTCGCCGACCCGGGCGAGTATTACCACAGCTTCTCGGGCGAGTACGGCGGGCTGTGGCGGCGCAACGGCCGGCCGCCCCAAGGCCTGGTCGGGGTTGGCATGGCGACCCAGGGCTTCGATATCAGCGGCTACTACCGGCGCATGCCCGACGCCGAAAATCCCCGGGTGGCGTTCGCCTTCGACGGCGTCGACGGCGACATTATCGGCGACTTCGGCACGGTCGGCGGCGGCGCTGCGGGGCTCGAGCTCGACCGTCGCGATTTCCGCCTCGGCTCGCCGCCCCACACCCTGGTGCTGGCGACCTCGGAGGGCCTGTCGCCGCTCTATTTCCTCTGTCCCGAAGAGGTCGACAACGTCGGCCCCACGGTTTCCGCCCAGGACGACAATAACGCCCGCGGCGACGTCACCTTCATGGAGACCGCCAACGGCGGCGCCGTATTCTCGACCAGCTCCATATCCTGGGCCGGCAGCCTGAGCTGGAACGGCTTCAACAACAACGTCTCGAAAATCACCGACAACGTGCTCAGGCGGTTCCTCGACCCGGCGCCGTTCTAGACGGCCGACATCGAACACCTGGGCCAGGGAGTTAACCTATGACCCGCGACCCGCGTTACGACATCCTGTTCGAGCCGGTGAAGATTGGCCCGTTGACGGCCAAGAACCGATTTTTCCAGGTGCCCCATTGCAACGGCATGGGCAGCGTCTATCCCAGTTCCATGGCGGCCATGCGGGCCATGAAGGCCGAGGGCGGCTGGGCGGTGATCTGCACCGAGGAGACCGACATCCACCCGACCAGCGATATCACGCCGTTCATCGAGGGCCGGCTGTGGGACGACCGCGACATACCGACCTTCGCCCGCATGAACGAAGCGGTCCACAAGCACGGCGCCCTGACCGGCATCGAGCTGGTCCACACCGCCGCCCGCGACGCCTGCCTTTACAGCCGCGAGGTGCCCATGTCGGTGACCGCGCGGACCGCCGCAGCGGGCAACTACCCGACCCAGGCGCGGGCCATGGACAAGGCCGACATCCGTGACTACCGGCGCTGGTGCCGCGAGGCGGCGCTGCGCGCCCGCGAGGCCGGCTTCGACCTGATCTATGTCTATTGCCGGGCCGGCACGTCCATGAACGGCGACTTCCTGTCGCGGGTCATGAATACCCGGACCGACGAATATGGCGGCAGCCTGGAAAACCGCGTCCGGCTGACCCGCGAGGTGCTCGAGGACACCCTTGAGGCGGTCGGCGATACCTGCGCCGTTGTCAACCGCTTCACGGTGGATTTCGCCACCGGCCCCAACGGCGAAACCGACCCCCAGGAAACCCGCGACATCATCGAGATGTTAGCCGAGCTGCCCGACTTGTGGGACCTCAACATTCGCCGGTGGAGTCGCGACTCCGTGCCCTCGCGGTTCGGCCCCGAGGGCAGCCAGGAGGACCTCATATCGTTCGCTAAATCCTTGACCACCAAGCCGGTGGTCGGGGTCGGGCGGTTTACCTCGCCCGACACCATGGTCAGCCAGATCAAGCGCGGCATCCTTGACTTCATCGGCGCGGCGCGGCCCTCCATCGCCGATCCGTTCCTGCCCAAGAAAATCGACGAGGGGCGCATCGACGACATCCGCGAGTGCATCGGCTGCAACATGTGCGTCACCGCCGACGACCTTATCGTGCCCATGCGCTGCACCCAGAACCCGACCATCGGCGAGGAATGGCGCAAGGGCTGGCATCCGGAAATCATACCGGCCAAGGAGTCCGATGACGGCGTGCTGATCGTTGGGGCCGGCCCTGCTGGTCTCGAGGCGGCGCGGGCGCTGGGCGAGCGCGGCTATGGCGTGACCCTGGCCGAGGCCGGCAACGAACTCGGCGGCCGGGTCGCCCATGAAGCGCGGCTGCCCGGCCTTGCCGCCTGGGGCCGGGTGTGCGACTACCGGGAACAGCAGTTCATCCGCCTGACCAATGTGGCGGTCTACCGGGAAAGCGAATTGACCGCCGACCATGTGCGCGAATTCGCCATGCCCCGCGTCGTGCTGGCCACCGGCGCGACCTGGCGCCGCGACGGTGTTGGCCGCACCCACAACCTGCCGATCGACGGCGCCGACGGCGCAAATGTGTTCACCCCGGACGATGTGTTCGCTGGTGCGTCTCTCGCCGGGCCGGTGGTGGTCTACGACGATGACCACTACTACATGGGCGGCGTCATAGCCGAGAAGCTGAGTCTCGACGGCCTCGACGTCACTCTGGTGACTCCCGCCAGTGATGTCTCGGAGTGGACCCACGCCACCCTGGAACAGAGCTGGATCGAAAACCGCCTTGACGAGATCGGCGTCGAGATCATTGAGAAGCATGAGTTGGCCGGCGTCGGCGCGACCGAGGTCGCCATCGAACATGCCTCGAGAAGCGGCGGTCGGACCATCCCCTGCGCCTCGGTGGTGCTGGTCACATCGCGGCATTCTAACGATGCGCTCTATCACGAACTGGTGGCCGATCAGGCCGCCCTCGATGCCGCCGGAATTACCTCGGTGACGCGCATTGGTGACTGCCTTGTTCCGTCGACTATTGCCGCCGCTGTTTATTCCGGTCATCGTTTGGCGCGGGAAATCGATAGTCCGCCGCAAGCCGTTGTGCCGTTCCTCCGCGAGCTACCCGAACTAGGACCTTTTTAGGGAATACGACCATGAGCCTGAGCAATCGCGACCACGCCCTTCAAAACCTGACACCGCCTCTCGAATATCCGTTTTCCGATGAGGAATTTGCCGATCGCCTGAGCCGCATTCGCAATCAGATGGCGGTTGACAAGCTCGATGTGCTGTTTCTCACCTCGCCCGAGGCGATTAACTGGGTCTCCGGTTATCAGTGCGAGTGGTATCAGGCGCAAAGCCCCAAGGCATGGCCGGCGACTAGCGGCATAGCCATCCATGTGGATCACGACAAGTTCATTCTGTTCGATACCGAGCGCGAGGCGGTGCTGTCGCGCTATTGCAGCGTTTCGAAGGATTCCCGGGTGTTCCCGCCGGACACCATGCGCGACGGCACCAGCTTTATCGTCGAGGAGTTGACTGCCGACGGCTGGCTGCCCGGCACTGTCGGCATGGAGTTCTGGAGCTACCGTCCCAACCGCGAACTCAGCTTGCGCGCCGAGGCCCGCTTCACCGCCGCCGGCGGCAAGGTGGTCGACGCCACCCAGATTGTTCGCGACCTGCGCGGCATTAAGTCCGCCGCCGAGATGGAATGCATCTATGAGGCGGCGCGTATCGCCGATATCGGCCTCAATGCCGCCAAAGACGCGCTCAGGCCCGGCGTTATGGAACTCGAAGTCTACGGCGCCATGGTCTACGCCATGGCTTGCGCCGGGGGCGAGAACGCGGCCATAACCCAGCCGGTCCTGTCGGGCAAGAAGTCGGCCGCTGCCCACGCCATGTCGTCGCGGCGCATTATGGA